>SKKI01000262.1 GCA_007121565.1 Phycisphaerae bacterium | reverse complement strand
CGGCTCCCACCTGACCGAACGCCTTCTGGAAAGCGGCCATCGGGTCGTCGTCATTGACGACCTGAGCACCGGCAGCCTGGACAACTTGGTGAAGGTGCGCGACGATCCGAACTTCTCGTTCGTTCTGGACTCGGTGCGCAACGCCGATACGATGCATCTGCTGATTTCCCGCTGCGATGTCATCTATCACCTGGCCGCCGCGGTCGGCGTTCAGCTCATTGTCGATCAGCCCGTGCACACCATCGAGACCAACATCCACGGTACTGAGGTGGTTCTGTCGATTGCCAACAAATTCGGCAAAAAGGTCCTCATCGCCTCCACCAGTGAGGTCTATGGCAAAAGCGAGGCGATTCCCTTCCACGAGGACGACGACACGGTGTTGGGCAGCACCCGCTTTAGCCGCTGGTCGTACGCCTGCAGCAAGGCCATCGACGAATTCCTGGCCCTGGCCTACCACCAGCAGTACGGTCTTGCCGTGGTCGTCGCCCGGCTGTTTAACACCGTCGGGCCCCGCCAGAGAGGCCGCTACGGCATGGTCATCCCCCGCTTTGTCAGTCAGGCATTGGCCGGCGAGCCCATCCAGATCTACGGCGACGGCCGCCAGAGCCGCTGTTTTTGCTGCGTCTATGACATCATCGACGGCCTGACCGCTTTGATGGACAGCCCGCAAGCGGCGGGGGGGGTCTACAACCTTGGCGCCGATGAGGAGATCACCATCGCCGACCTGGCCGACACGATCATTGAGCTGACCGGCAGCGCCAGCCCAAAGGCCTATCTGAGCTACGAACAGGCCTACGGCCGGCCCTTTGACGACATGCTCCGCCGCGTGCCGGATTTGAGCCGCATTCAGACCCTTGTCGGCTACCGGCCCCACTACACCCTGGACCAGACCCTCAAGCTGATTATCGACCATTCAACCAACAATACCATTGATTAAGTGGTGCAATTCTTGTACGCTGTGCTCTGTAAAATATGACTGAAAAAGCTTATACCATCAACGATATCAAGGCCGTCATCCTGGTCGGCGGCCGGGATTTCAAACGCTGCCCAGTCGCCACCCGGCTAAGCCGCGCCCTCTGGCCGGTCGCCGGCCGGCCGGTGGTCCAGCTCCTGATCGAGCAGCTCGCCGCCCAGGGCGTGCGGAAGTTTGTCCTGTGTTGTGACAGTCACGCCGACGACGTGCCCGGCTCGCTTGACCTGCCGGCCGATCTGGACGTTCGCTATATCGAGCAAGCCGTCCCGCGCGGCACCGCCGGCTCCATCCGGGACGCCGCCGACGGCGAGGAGCTGCTGTGTGTCTTTTCGGCCTGCACCCTCAGCCCGCCGGACATGCACGCGGCCTTGAACGAGCACCTCAGCGGCCAGGCGGATATGACCGTCTTTTTCAACCCCGTCCAGTCGATGACCCAGCCCAGCGGCGAGATCAGGTTCTGTATCTGCGGCCCGGCGATCCTGGAGCACATCCCGAAGGTCGGCTACTGTGACATCAAAGAGGGCCTGATCCCCACACTGGTGATCGCTGACAACCCGCCCCGCGGCGCCTTTTTGCCCGAGCCGGTCGACAATTTTATCCAGTGGCGCCAGTACCTGACAGCCGTCTGGCGTACCCTTGAAAAGGCGCAAACCGAGTCTTTGCCAGAGGGCTTTTGCCCGGCAGGCACCGACGGCGCTGTCTGGGCCGGCCGGGATGTCCAAATCCACCCGTCCGCCCGACTGTGCGGGCCGGTGCTGATCGGCGACAACACCTGCATCCAGGCCGGCGCCGCTGTTTTTGGCCCGACCCAGATCGGCACCAATGTCAGAATCGGCCCAAACGCGATTGTCGAAAACAGCGTCGTCTGGGACAACGCCCGTCTGGGCCGAAACAGCCACCTCCGCCGGTGCCTGGTCGATTATAAACGCCGGATTCCCTCCGGCGTCATGCTCTGCGACAGCCTGGTCGCCAGGCCGCTTGGCTTGATCAAACAACTGACCGCGCCGATCGCCATGCAGGCAAAGCGACTAACCCACCGGCCCTGCAGAAGTCGACAAATGGTCGAGACCCTGGCCGACTGCCTGGCCCAGCGGCGCGCTGCGGTGCTGCTTATCGGGCTGACCGTCCTGCTTTTGGGGGTCTTGACCGCGACCTACTGGAGCCCGACCATCTTGGACCTGTGGCGCATCTGGCTCAGGAGCGATGAGTATTCCAGCGGCTTGATCGTGCCGTTTTTGGCGCTGTATATTCTCTGGGCCCGCCGAAAATCGCTGATGGACTGTCCCATCCGGCCCGCGCTGGCCGGCGCAGCGGCACTTCTGGCCGCACAGGGGGTGCGCCTGTTCGGGCTGTATTTTATGTTCGCCTCGGCAGAGCGATTGGCCCTGGTGCTGTCGGTAGGGGCCATTGTGCTGCTGGTCTACGGCTGGCGGTTTTTCTGGCGGTTTGCGCCGATCTTTTTGTTTTTGTTTTTGATGCTGCCGCTGCCCAACCGTGCCGAGTCGATGATCACCATGCCCCTGCAGCAGTACGCCACCGTCTCGGCGGTCTATTCCCTGGAGACCATCGGCTACAGCGTCATCCGTGAGGGCAACATCATCCGGATCGGCGAGACGGTGGTGGCGGTCGCCGAGGCGTGCAATGGATTACGGATGCTGACGGCCTTTTTTGTCATCAGCGGTTTTGTCGTTTTGATCACCGACCGGAAGTGGTGGGAAAAGGGCATCCTTCTGGCCTCGACGATCCCCATCGCCTTGCTGTGCAACACCGTCCGCCTGACTCTGACCTCCATCGCCTTTACCTACGTCCACACCGAGACACTGGAGGAGCTGTTTCACGATTTCGGGGGCTTGGCGATGATGCCATTGGCGATAGGACTAATCGTCTTCCAGCTCTGGCTGCTGAAAGTTTTATTCAATCCGCCGGAATCTGTTGAACATCAGGTCCTTTTAAGCCGAAATACCCAATGATCAGGTATCACCGAACTTTTCGTGACACATTGGGTACAAATAAAGAGATAGCCTTCAAGGGGAGTTTATGCAGGACATAGAGAAATATTCGTTCTCGCCGGTCGATGGCGAGGTGGTGGATTTCAGCGAGGGCCACGAGTCGCCTCAAGGTCAGGACGATATCGGCCTGATTATCAAAGGCGTCCTGCGCAGGTGGTATATCATTCTGTTCTGCGCAATCATCTTCGGCGGCGGGGGCGCAGCGGCCGTGTGGTTCTTACTTCCCGATGAACACGAGTCCCGCGGTTCGGTATTGGTCTCCTCTCAGGTCGTGCCGATCATGTACGAAACCATCGGCATTGAAGGGCGGGGGGCCTACCAGACCTTCAAGAACACCCAAGCCGAGATCATGGTCAACGATATGGTCCTCAATCGGGTTGCCGATGCGATCAAAGACCAGCGGCTTGCCTTTTTTGAACCCGGTGAGAATATTCTCCAGGCCCTGCGATCAATGGTGGCCAAAGGCGATATCGTCGTGATTCCAGACCGCCAGACAGAATTTCTTCACGTTCGTATGACCACCGAGCACCCAGCCGATGCCGAGGTGCTCATCGATGCCCTGATGCGCAGCTACGAGGCCATTGTCCGCACCGACGAGGTCAGGGCGATCGATGATCGTTTGGCACGGCTTGAAGCCCGCCGGCGCACCCTGGAAGATCAGATGCGCCGCCAGCGGGCCCGCATCCGGGAGCGCAGCGAAGAATACGGCAGCGACGAATTAACGACCCGCCAGGAAATCGCCCTGCAGCAGGTCGCCCGATTAATGCAGGAACAGGTTGCGATCGGCGTCCAGCGGATGCAGATGGAAGCGCGGGTAGCGGCCAAAGAAAATCAGGCCCAAAAAGAGCTGACCGCCGAGGATATCCGGGATCAGATTGACGCGCGGGTGGATACCGATCCGACGACCGTTGACCTGCGTCAGGACATTCGACGCTACGAACAGTTGATTCGTGACGGCCAGGCCAATATGCTCAATACCAACCCCGAAATGCAGCGGCGAAGAGAGATCCTCGCCGAGCTGCAGAACGAACTCGAAGAGCATCGCCAGGAGGCCACCGAACGCCACGAAAAAACCGCGCTGGCCGATGCGCAGCGGACCCGACAGGCCGAACTGGATGCCATGAAAGCCGAGCTGGATCGGGTGATCACCTACGAACAGAAAATCATTGCCCAGCTCGAGCAGCAGGACGAGAATACCATACAAATCGGACGTACCCAGCTGGATATCGACGATCTGCGCGGCGAGTTTAATCGCTCTGAGCAGATGCACGACGAGATCACCCGGGTCATCGCCGAGCTGAACGTCGAGCGCGACCGCCAGCCGCGCATCTCCGTCGCTTCCTGGGCGCGCAGTGTGTCTACCGAAGGCAGAAAAAAGAAGCTGGTTCTGGCCGCCCCGGCCGGTGGACTGGGGATGGGGGTGGCGCTGGCGTTTTTGCTGTTCAAGCTGGACCGCCGCGTCCATGTGCCCGATCAGGTGACCCGTCATGTCGGCGCCCGCATCATCGGCACCACCACCGGCCCCGAACACGTCAGTCGAAAACTGCTCGGCCAGCAGTTGGTCGACGACTATCAGACCATTCGCGCCAATCTCGGTCTGTTTGACGGCGACGGCAGCACCAAGATGCTGGTGGTCACCAGTCCGGGCATGGGGGACGGCAAAACGACGCTGTCGGTCAATCTGGCGACCAGCTTTGCCCGTTCCGGCCGAAAGACGCTGCTCATTGACGGCGATATGCGAAAGCCCGATATCGGACGGATGCTGCATCTGCCCGCCGGCCATCGCGGCATCCAGGATTACCTGTTCGGGACCGATCTGACACGGGCGTTTTATCCGGTTGACGGGTTGCCGCTGTTTGTACTGGCCAGCGACGGACGCAATTCGCACGATGCCGGCGAGCTGCTGGTGCTGCCCGATGCCAAAAACCGCATCCGCCAGCTTCGCGAGGCGTTTGACTACATCATCATCGATACCCCGCCGGTGCTGGCGTTTGCCGATGCGATGCTCTGGGCCAAAATGGCCGACGGGGTCATCATGACCAGCTTCATCGGTCACACCTCGCAGGTCGAAATGAAAGAGGCCGTCCGTCGCCTAAAGGAGATCAATGCCAACGTGATCGGCACGGTCGTCAACAACGTCAAAACCTCGCACAGTTACCGGCGTTACGGTTACGGTTATGGGTATCGCTACGAATCGCAGTCAAAAAGCAAACGCCCGGCCCATAAGGACAAGAAAAACCAGGCCCTGCTGCTCAGCGAAGCCGCTGACAACTCGTAATCATCCACCTGAGCGATGCACATCAGACTGATACCATCCTGTTCGTCTCCATCGGGCGACCGCCTCAAAGATGCCCTGTCGCTTCCCGGTGCAGGTCGTCTCTTTCAGCAGAGACTGCTCGATGCCGAGCCCTGCAATGGAACCCGGCCAAAGGGCCTGTTCGTGCCCTCCGACTGGCTGGACGAGTTGGATCGGGATACGGTACCGGTATCCGGATTTGACAGGACGGGATTGTTGCCCGAGACGTGGCGATCAGGCTCCGACGGCCTGCTGGTGTCCAATGCCCGACTGCACTTCCGCTATGATCCTCAACCCATTCAGTGCCTGCTCGATTCATGCCGATCAGCAGTCATTGCCGTAACCATAACCCCGCATCTGGCCGCCCGCAACGAACTGATTCGCCGGACATCCGAGGATCGCATTGTCGGCATACGCCGGGTCTTTGAGGATATGATCGAGCCGGCGCCGGCACTCGATTCGGTGTTCCCGGCCCTGCTTTATTTTCCCCCGGCGGTGCTTGCTCAATGCGGGCAGGCCGGCTCTATTCCGCTTGATCCCGAGCAGT
>SKKI01000125.1 GCA_007121565.1 Phycisphaerae bacterium | reverse complement strand
TAACAAAAACAATCAAAAAATGTAACCGTTCACGTTTCGTTAATATCTGCCATGCTTTACCTCATTTCGTCACATGTTGACAGCCGTTGTTCGCCCTTTTTCGGAACTTTTGGCAACACAAAAAGCACCACACAAAAAGGTTGCAATCCCATCAATAATCTCTAAGAATAGGGCTATGGTCAGTTACGATCAATCCAAAAAGCTGGCCGCCGAGCGTGCGGCGATGGTTCGACATCACCTGCGGGGTCGGGATATTACCGATCCGGGGGTGCTGGAGGTGATGGGACGTCTGCCGCGGGAGGCGTTCCTGCCGCCCGATTATGCGGCCCAGGCGTACGCTGACAACCCCCTGCCCATCGGCGGGGGCCAGACCATCAGCCAGCCGTATATTGTCGCGCTGATGACCCAGTGTCTGAAGCTGACCGGCTCCGAGGAGGTGCTGGAGATCGGCACCGGCAGCGGCTATCAGACGGCGGTGCTGGCCCTGCTGGCTCGGCGGGTTTATACGATTGAGCGGTTTAATCGGCTGGCTGAGTCGGCCCAAGCCGTGCTGGCGCGGTTAGGGATTGAAAACGTCGAGTATTTTATCGGTGACGGCAGCGCCGGCTGGCCCGAAAAACGCACCTTTGACCGTATTCTGCTGACCGCCGCCGTGCCGAGTGTACCGCAAACCTTGCTGGCCCAGCTTGCCGAAGCCGGCCGCTTGGTTGCTCCGGTGGGCCAGGAGACGTCACAAATGCTCGAGGTCATCGAAAAAAAACACGACCAACTTATCACCACCTCTGTCTGCGGCTGCCGATTTGTCAAACTCATCGGCGAATTCGGTTTTCAGCAGTAGACTTGAACGGTGTGGCGGTTGACGTTAGAATAACGCCAAGCCAATATAATATATGTGACCGTTTAAGTAGGGTTATCCATCCATAAGCAAATGAAACTGTGGACCATTTACATCTCAATAGGACTTCTTCTGGCCGGTTGTCTCGAGCAGCAACAACAGGCGCATCCCTCGGCGGCCTCCATTGATGGGTTGACCCTCGCCGATGTGATGCCGAAAACCAGGGAAAACTCGATTCCCGTTATCTCTTTCTTGGTCACTTCATACGAAGTCGATCTCCAGCAGGCCCAGGCCGTGCGGGACTGCCAGGCGGCTCTATCCGAACAACCCATACGATTTCGCGATAAAGAGGCCTTTTCGATAAACGGTTTTTATGCCGTTGTCGGCAGCGGTATGCAAATCAGCTCGGTCAACGCCTGCCTCGAGCGAGCGGCAAGCCGCCGATTCAGCCAGGCCAACCTGGTGCTGAACCCCGGATTTGAACAGACGTTTGGCCAGGTGGTCATCGCTGATAGGGCAGTTGTGGATTATCGGGGTACAGAGGGCCAGGTATTGTCCGATTCGCTGGTCGAGGGGACCCTGAGCTGGGCTTTGACGCCGGAGGTGGGGCCGGGCTTTCCCGGCCGCATTCAGGTGACCGTTGAGCCGATCTTTATCCCGTGGGCAGCCCAGCGGTGGTCGGCCTGGGGTCAGGTCACAGAGAAAATGACGCGTCGTTTTGAGTCGGGAAAGTTCGAGATGACCCTTGGCCCGGCTGATTTTGTGATCATTGCCCCGCGGCACACCGACATTGAGCAGTTTACGGCATTTGAGCGGCTTTTGTTCCTGCCGCCCGGTCGATCAGACACGATTCGATTCTATGCCCTCGTTTGTCTCGGCGCGGAGGACTGATGGGGCGGGCGCGGGCAACGGTGGCGGTGGTGCGGTGCTTGAGCTATGAGCCGTCGGCGACTCAGCAGGCGGTCGATCGCGTGCTGATGCTGGCCGGCGGCCCGGAGCGGTTTATCCGCCCCGGCTGGCGCGTCCTGATCAAACCCAATCTGATTGTACCGGTCGGCCCCGACATCCCGGCCCAGACGCATCCGGAGCTGATCTGCGCGGTGGCCGAGTGGGTTCGCCAGGCCGGGGCCATCCCCGTGGTGGGCGACTCGCCGGCCTGGGGCAATGTGCGCGGCTGCCTGGCGGCGCTGGGGATTGAAAAACGGCTGGGCTACATGGGCGTTGAGATGATCCAGCTTGGCAGGCCTGTACGAATCCAGGTCGACGGCGTATCGGTCGGCATCAGCCGGGCGGCGCTGGAGGTCGATGCCATCATCAATCTGCCCAAGCTCAAGGCCCACCAGCAATTGGGGGCGACGTTTGCCTTCAAAAACATGTACGGCTGTGTGGCGGGCAAGGAAAAGGCGTTGCGCCATTATACGCAGGGACGCTGCTGCGAGACATTTTCCCGGATGCTGGTCGGCATTTACCGGCAACTTGCGCCGGCGGTCAACCTGATTGACGGGATCACGGCGATGGAAGGACCGGGGCCAATCCGCGGTGGGGCCCGTAGCCTGGGGGTCCTGGTCGCCGGTAAGGACCCGGCGGCCTGTGAGCGGATCTGCTGTCGCTTGGTCAATATGGACCCGGCGTCATTGCCCATCCTGCAGGCGGCAAAGGCGATGGATGTCGGCTGTCATGACGAGGCGGCGATTGACTGTGTCGGCGACGATTGGCGCGACCTGGTCTGTGCGGATTTTGTGCAGGCCCAGCGCGTGCCGCTGCGGTTCTCGCTTGGGCGCATCTGCAAAAGCGCCCTCCGCCAGGCGGTGCTGCTGACCGGTCAGCGCATCGACACCTGGCGTCGCCGCTAGCCGCTGTGATCGGCCCGTGTCGGATATCGCCGTATAAGCTAAGGCCGTCCGTCCCACAGATACAGGGTCTGCGGAACCAGCAGCGTCTCGAGCAGGGTGTCCACAAGCTCTCGATGGCTGCTGCCGGTTTCGGCTCCGAACAACGCCCGCAATGAGACTTTCCGGCGATACTCGACCACCAGCGGATCGGTCAGGTTGGCCGCCTGGGCGACGGTCTCCACGGCCTGGTCAAAGTAGCCGATGGCATCAATCAACTGGGCATCCAATGCGTCAGAGGCGGTATAGATACTGCCGTCGGCAAGCTCGCGCACCTGGCTTTCGGTCAGTATGTCGCGTCGGCCCTCATAGACAGCCTGCACAAACCGCTCATAGGCCGGCAGGATGATGCGCTCGTCCAGGTAGTGCTTTTGCTCCTCGGTGATCTCGTTGAACAGGCTGGGCCAGTCCTTGCGGTCGCCCTGTTTGATCACCACCGGGCTGATGCCCAGTTTTTCTTCGAGCAGGTCTTTGATGATCATATGGTTCATAATCACCCCGATCGAACCGGTAATCGTCATCGGCTCGGCGATGAGGGTATCGCCGGCCACCGCCGCGTAATAGCCCCCCGAGGCGGCGATGGACTGCATAAACGCAACCACCGGCTTTCGGGTGCGCTCTTTGAAGCGGGTAATCTCATAATGAATCCGATCACTGGCCGCGACGGCGCCGCCGGGACTGCTGATATGAAGGATCACGCCCCGCACGGCCGGGTCTTTTTCGGCCGCCTCGAGCTGAGTTTTCAGCCATCGGCTGGTGCGTCCGTCGATGATGCCGTCGATGTGGATGGCGGCGATTTTCTGCTTGTGATCGCCCGGCACCACGACGGTTTCGACGACTTGCTCACTCAGTGCCGCAGGCGTCAGCATTGAGGCCATCCCGATAATCATCACAATTAGAACGATATTGAGCAATATCGACAGCACCAGCAGCACTGTGGTGAAAATCCGCCAGACACTGCGCTTGGGTCTGTGCCGCGGCACAGGCGGCGGCACCGGCCGGCGAGGTTCTTCGGCGTTCGGTTGGGTCTCAAAATATTCATTCGTCATACCGGTCTCCCTTCATGCAATTGTAGCAATATGTGGTATTGTATATCATTCAATGAACGTCATTCTTGACAATCGACCGCAAATATACATAATATCGCCCTTTGCGATGGCTGACAAGATAAAATAAATGGTGACTCGACAGCGATGGTATCCGTGTTCCAAAAGCCCAAAACCAAGAAAAAGCAGCGCAACGCCGTGCTGGACTGGCTTGCTTATGCCGGCGTGCGCGTGGGGATTTTTATCATGTACCTGTTTCCGATCCGGTGGAATCTGCAAACGGGCTGTTTGCTGGGCACTGTGATGTGGAAATATTACAAGCGCGGCCGCAAGCGGGCCCTGGACAACCTGCGCGCCAGTTTTCCGGATAAAGATCAGGCCTGGCTGGAGCAGGTGGGCCGCCGTTCCTTCCAGCAGGTGGTGATGCTGGCGATCGACATTTTCTTTACCCCGCGCATCGTGCGCAAAGACAACTGGCGGCACTACTGCGTGCCGCGCAACATCGAGCGGGTCAAATGGCTCATGCAGCAGCAGCGCGGGCTGATTCTGCTGACCGCACACTACGCCAATTTTGAAATCATCGGCTACATGATGGGGCTGTTCGGATTTAACATCTACAGCATTGCCCGCCCGCTGGACAACCCCTACATCAATCGCTATCTGTACGGCATCCGCCAGCGCAAAGGGCAGAAGATTATTGACAAAAAAGGCGCCACCGAACAGATTGACTCGATTATCGCCGAAGGGGCGACGCTGGGGTTTATCGCCGATCAGAACGCCGGGCGAAAAGGTGTGTTCGTTGATTTCTTCGGGCGCAAGGCCAGTACCTACAAGAGCATCGGGCTGCTGGCGATGCAGTACAATCTGCCCATCGGCATCGGGTGCAGCCGACGCGTCGGGGATCGGTTCTTCTTTGAAATCGAATGCACGCGCCTGATTATGCCCGAGGAGTGGGCCGACAAACCCGACCCGCTGACGTGGATCACCCAGCAGTACACCAAGGCCATTGAAGACTTTATTCGCCAGGACCCGACGCAATACTGGTGGCTGCATCGCCGCTGGAAAACCCGCCCGAAAGAAGAACGCCGCGCACAGTCCTGATAAACGTCTTTGGTTTTTGTAAACATCTCGTCACCTCCCATTCAGGACAAACCACCACAGACTGGCTGTCGCAACAGTTCAACAGGGCTAAGATATTGGATCAGGGCCGACCGGGTCGTTGTGCGACCGCCTGACTAATCGACTCAAAGTGTCTGGAATGCGACAAGATAAGGATAGCGCCGAGGCGTTTATGGGCCCGGCCGGCCTCTAATACAGCAGCCAATGGGACAACTCCTGGAAAATCGTGAAATCGACCGCATGGGAATGCCGGAAAATATTCTCACACACAATCCCGGAATCGACTAAAAATAAACTTGACGAATCCCTGGGACTGGCGTATCTTACGAAACCTCCCAAGCCGGAGTGGCGGAATCGGCAGACGCGCGGGATTCAAAATCCCGTCCTGGCAACAGGGTGTGGGTTCAAGTCCCACCTCCGGCACTTCGACAATGCTTCTCTATGACAGTTTTATCATAATTCTTATCATAATTCATTGCTTTTTTGCACTTTCTGCTATAATTTTCGATGTTGAAATAATTTTTTTATAAGCATTATTTGGAGCAGTGATATGAGTAAAAAGAGAGGTAGAAGGGCTCGTTATGTGGCCTATGCAGGGCAAGAAGTTAGGGAAACTATTGAGGGTCGTGATTATGGTGTTTCTCTACACAAAAACACAAAAAACTATTATATGATGCTTCCAACTGCAACAGGCACAAAGAGGAAGTGGTTGGGTAGTGATATTTCCGTAGCAGTGTTAAAGTTTAGGTCTATTGTGGCAGAGTTAAAAGGGCAGATAGAAAAAGGTATTTTAGTTGACCCCATATTTTTTAAAAAACCTACTGTACTGGTTCAGCCGTAATTGGACAAATTGCCTTTCCGGTTAAGTGACTGTTCCTGCCTTCGGCAGGGAGTTTTTTGAGGCATAAGGGACTCTGAAACCGCATCATCCAAGGATGGGTGG
>SKKI01000202.1 GCA_007121565.1 Phycisphaerae bacterium | reverse complement strand
GGGCTGCCGACGCAAGTGCCCAAAGAGCCCGAGCTTCAGGCCGCCGCGGCCGCTGTCATGGCGGCCGTCCAGATGCACAAGGCCGTCCAGGCCGAGACACTGATGGCCGAAGAGGATCTGGAGTTTCGCCGGCGGGAATATGAGCGTGCCCGGGAATCCTATCAGAAAGACGCCATTTCCGGGCAGGACTATGACCGCGCCCGGCATGAATATGCGCTGGCACGGCAAACGGTGGAGTTTGAACAGCGCAGGCTGCAAATCGTTGAGATCATCACGCGCATCGCGGAATTCTATCAGCAGACGATGCACAAGTCCCTGGGCGATATTGACCACCTGGAAACGGCCTACGCCGCCCAGATCGATCAGATCGGCGCCGAACTGGATACGCTAAGCTATCAGGCCGAAAAGACCTCTGTAACCGTGCCGCTGAGGGGAGTTGTCACCCGGAAATATATCGACAGCGAGGCGGTCGTCAGCGCCGGCACGCCGCTGGTTGAGATCGGCGACCTGGCGACGGTTGAAGTCAAATCGGATGTCCTCTCGGCCGATATCGCCCGTGTCAAGCCCGGCCAAAAGGTCATTCTGGAAGGAGGGATTCTCGGCGATGAGTCTATGGCCGCAACCGTCAACCGCATTGAGCCGCACGGGTTTACCAAAGTCAGCGCCCTGGGCATCGAACAGCAGCGGTTCAGGGTGATTATCGATATGGACGCTGCCGAGAAGACGCTGCCGCCGGGGGCTGATCTTGACGCGAGAATCATCGTGGACGAAAAAGACGACGTGCTGTATATCCCGCCGGGCGCGATGTTCACCACACCGCAGGGGCCGGCGGTCTTTACGGTCGCCAAAGGCCGAGCCCGGCTGCGGCATATTGCCGTCGGTCTGTACGGAGATCAGCGGCTGGAAATTACAGACGGGCTGGACGCCGGCGATACGGTGATTCTGCGCCCGCCGCAAGACCTTGAGCCCGGCGACCGGGTGGCCCTGCGCAACAACGGACCCTGACCGGTTGCTGAAAAGCAGCTTCGGGACGCGGACAGTATCGCAAAGCGGGCCTTTACTGGTAGCGCAGATTGTCGATCACATCGATCACGCCCGGCGTATGCCGCGCGATGTCCAGGGCGTTGCGATGGGCGGCCCAGTTGAGCACGGTGCCGGCCAGCGTCACCACGCCGTTTTCGACCTGCACATCGACGGCGTCCACATCCAGCCACTTGTTGCGGCTGATGGCCGCGATGATGTTGCCGGCGATGGTCGCATCGCTGATATCCGGCGCGGGCAGAATCGAAATTTTGTTCACCAGCCCCGACACGTGTGAGATGCCGGAGACCACCTCCTCGGCCAGCACTTTTTTCCAATAGGCATCGACCGACCCTTCCAGCACCACGTTGCCGTTGTTGACCGAGGCGCGTATACCGGCGACTTTCAGGTTGGGATTGTAGTTCAAGGCATGTTCGATACGCGATTGAATCTCGGCATCCGTCAGCGGTTCGGTTTGGGTCTGGTGTTCGACGTTCAGCTCATTTTTTACACTCTTGACCCCGGCCAGCGCGAGCAGGTCTTCTTCGGCGGCCAGGTACATCCGGTAGTCCGGCACCGTGCCGCGCAGGATAACATGCTCGCCGTCTTTGACATCCAGGGTAATGCGGCTCGCATCCACGCGCGTGTCCCAGTACAACTGATCCGCTGCTTTTCGCAGTACACTTTCTTTGACGTCCATCTTCTTTGTATCCTTCCTGTTCAAAAGAGCATTTCAGGCGTTGTCGGCCTGTCTGTGGATCAAACCGTTCGACTTACCGTCTATTACGCCGAAAATGCTGCGTTTGACAATAAGGAAGTTTCGGGCGCCAATTAAGGAATTTGCTGATTTCATTCACCTGCGAAAGGGCGTAGGGTGCAGTATAGTTGATGATCAAACGAACGAAAAGGCGAATGAACACAGATTGGAGAGTGAATTATGGCTATGATGACCAAAAGTGACGAAGCAATCAAAAAAGATGTTGTAGACCATCTCTATTGGGATAGTCGGGTGGATGCCTCGGATGTGATGGTCGAGGTGCTCGACGGCGAGGTGACGCTGACAGGAGCGGTGCCGACCCATATCGCGTATCGGGCGGCTGAAGAAGATGTCTGGGCCCTGTCCGGCGTCCGGCGCGTGGTGAACAAGCTGGATGTGCAGTACCCGGCCGGCGTGTCGACGCCGCCGGACAGCGAGATTCAGTCGCGTGTGGAAAACGTCCTGCTCTGGCAGCACTTCATTGATTTCACCGAGATGGAAGTCGATGTGGACAACGGCTGGGTGACCCTGCGCGGAACCGTGGATGCCTACTGGAAAAAGGTCCGGACCGAGGAGGTTGTGCTCGGTGTGGCCGGCGTGCTGGGCGTGACCAACGAACTGGCCATTGTGCCGACCAAAGACCTGGATGACAAAATCATTGCTGAGGATATCACCGCGGCGCTGGAGCGTAATATCCATACGGACGTGGACTTGATTGATGTTGAAGTTGAGGACGGCACCGTCACGCTCAGTGGAAGCGTGCCCTCGCTGCCGGCGTATCGGATGGCCGAGAGGATCGCCGAGAATACCTTTGGCGTTGTGATGGTCATCAACGAGCTGGTCATTCGCTGAGGCGGCGGCGCTGTTGAAAAGCTGTTGACAGTTTAAACCTGCTTGTGACGATACGGCAGGGACAGAAAAGGTGTGTTAATAAATGTCAACCCGTTAATTTATGTACAGGAGTGAACCATGACAACCACAGGCCTGAGAACATTTGATCATTCGCTGGCGACCACGCAGGACTGGCTCAGCGATGTAAAAGAGGAAATGCATCTGGACGACTCGCAGACAGCGATGGAGGTTGCCCGGGCGGTTTTGCATACGCTGCGCGACCGGTTGACCATTGAGCAGGCGGCCTATTTTGCCGCACAACTGCCGATGCTGCTGCAGGGGCTGTACTACCATGAATGGACGCCGAAAGGCAAACCGGAGAAAATTCGCAGCAGAGACGAATTTCTCGCCCGCATCAGTGACAAACTGCTGGACCGATTTGACCCGGCAGTCGCCGCCGAGGCGGTATTCCGCGTCGTCCAGCGCAGGATGTCTGCCGGTGAGGTGGACGATGTCAAAAGTATGCTGCCCGCTGAAATCCGCTCGCTCTGGCCGGCGTCCTGATGTCCACACGAAACCGCATCATCCAAGGGAATTGAACACATGACAATCGAATCGATGTTTGACAAGAATCCGAAGCGCATCTTTGCCGATCGCGTTCAGGCGGCGGAAATGCTCAATCAAAAGCTTGTGCAGTACCATGACCGCGAAAACGTGATCGTGCTGGGCATTCCGCGCGGCGGGGTGGTGCTGGCCGATGAGCTCGCGAGCCAATTAAATGCCGAGATGGACATTATGCTGACGCGCAAGATCGGGGCGCCGCACAATCCCGAGCTGGCCGTCGGGGCGGTGACCGAGGATGGCAAACTGTACCTGGACGATTCCATCGTCACCGCCCTGGGCCTGTCTCACAGTTATATCGACCGGGAAAAGAAGCGGCAGTTGGAGCAGATCCACCAGCGTAAAGACCGTTATCGCGCGGTATTGAGCAAACGCTCGCTGCGCGATAAACAGGTCATCTTGACCGATGACGGCGTTGCGACGGGTTCAACGATGCAGGCGGCGATCTGGGCGGTCATCGCCGAATTTCCCAGGCAGGTGATTCTGGCCGTTCCGGTGGCCTCCGACGATGCGCTGAAGCAATTGGCGCGAGATGTCGATGAGGTCGTTTGCCTGTCGGCGCCGGCGCAGTTTGGCGCCATCAGTCAATTTTACAGAGACTTTGAGCAGGTGGACGACCAGCAGGTCATCAAGCTGCTGCAAAAACACACAAAGATCAAGGCCCATGACTGAGACATTGATGGAAAAAATCTCGGAATTCTCGCACGCCGCTCACAGCGACGAAAATCTACTGCATAAACAGAAAGGTGCCGCATTATGACAGCTCAGACAGCAGACATCCCTCGCCGTGACATCATAATACCGTCTTTGAAGGCGGACATCAAAGGGGATCTGACCGTGCCGGACAATCCCAAGGGGGTGATTATTTTCGCCCACGGTATCGGCAGCGACCGCAAAAGCCCTCGCAACCGGTATGTAGCCGAGATGTTGTTTCATGCCGGGTTTGCCGGCCTGCTGATCGATCTGTACAGCGAGCAGGAGGCGGCGATGGGACAGTTGAGCCAGAAAATGCGCGGCGATTTTATACCGATGATGGCCGGCCGGCTCAACGCGGCCACCGAGTGGGCGCTGCGCGACGACCGTACCGCACACTTGCCGATTGGGTACTATGGCGCCAGTGCCGGCGCGGCGGCGGCGTTGGCGGCGGCCCTGCAGCGGCCGCAGATTATCGGCGCGATTGTCTGCCGCGGCGGACGGCCCGATTTGGTCGGACGCATCCTGCCGGATGTTCAGCCGCCGACCCTGTTGATTGTCGGCGAGCAGGACAGCTCCACCGTGCACTTAAACCGACATGCCATGGAAAAGCTCAAGACCGAAAAGCAACTGGTGATCGTGCCGGGGGCGTCGCATCTGTTCGAGGAGCCCGGCGCGCTCGAGGAGGTTGGCACTCTGGCAAAAAGCTGGTTTCAGGAACATCTGGTCGCCGATATGACGTAGGCGACCGGCGTATATCAGTCACGAGGCCCTAAACCGCCTCGCAATGTAAATGGATCACCCTCAGTGACACGGAGACAAAGCGATGCAAGTGCCTGTCGAAATCAGTTTCAAAGACGTGACCAAAACCCCTGACCTGGAGGCGCTGATTGACCGCAAGGTGGCCAAACTGGAAAAGCTCTGCGACTATATGATCAGTTGCCGCATCATGGTCGAAAAGCCGCAGACCTATCCGGACACCGGCAATCCCCATCGTGTCCGGATCGATATCAAAGTGCCGCCGTCGCATGAGATCGTGGCCCGGCAATCGGCCAGTGAAGGCGATATGCACGACCCGCTTGATGTGGTGATCAGCAAGACGTTCAAGGCCGCCGAACGGCAATTGAAAGAACTGAAAGAGCGGCAGCACGGCCAGGTCAAGATCCATCCTCACCAGCAGGTGATGGGCATTGTCCATCAGTTGCATCCCGACCAGGGGTATGGGTTCATCAAAACCGTCGATACACAGGATGATATCTATTTTCACCGTAACAGTGTGCTGCATGAGAAGTTTGACAGGATGCAGATCGGCACCGGTGTGCGCTTTGTCGCCGAGCAGGGCAAAAAAGGCCTGCAGGCCAGCACGGTGGAAATACTGGACTTGCGATGAGGCTGTGGACGCTGTTATGGACGCTGCCGCATGCCAAACAGTTGATCCGGACGAGTGGATCGCATACCTGCAGGATCGCTGCGCCTATCCTCACCGGCCCGAAACGGTTACGCTTATCCAGACGCATATTTCCTATGTGGCGATTGCGCCGCCGTATGTCTATAAAATCAAAAAGCCGGTCGATCTCGGGTTTCTGGATTTTACCGATGCGCAGCAGCGTCAGCACTTCTGCCGGCGCGAGGTGGACTTGAACCGGCGGTTGTGCCCCGATATTTACGAGGGGGTTGTGCCCGTCTCGTTGACACAGAGCGGGCTGGCCTTTGAAGATGCGACGCATACCGTTGAGCACGCGGTCAAAATGAAACAGCTTGCCCCGGACGGCTTTTGGCATACGCGGCTGGAAAAAGGCCGAGTCACCGGCGCGGATATCGACGGGCTTGTTTTGCTGTTGTCATCGTTTTATCGCGAACAGAGGCCGCGCCCGGAGGTGGCGCAGAACGGTACTGTTCAGGCCATCAACGCCGTAATCGCGGAAAACGTT
>SKKI01000331.1 GCA_007121565.1 Phycisphaerae bacterium | reverse complement strand
TGTTGTCGTGCCGGCGAACCTCGAGGACTTTGATCTTATCGGATTCAAAGCCGGCCACTGCCGCCGGATCGACATGCTCAAACGAAATCCACTGCCGCGTCACCGCCCGCGCATCCTTGCGTCCCGCATAGCCGGCGTCCCCACGGCGGGCCCCGATCGCGTGGGCGATCTCGCCGATCATATCGGTCGTGGTCACGTTGCGTTTTTCAACAAACACAAACACATGCGTGCCTTCATCGCGGGGTTCATACCGGGGGATCTCTTCGACGCGGAAGTCTTCCGGGAATTTTTTGAAAACGCCGCCAATGCCCGCAATACCCGGCGTCAGAAAGGGCAAATCGTGACGGATCACCCCCGACTGATCCTGGCGGAAATCCGAAATGTATCTGCGTTTTGTCATACTATGATAAGGCAAAGCCTCAAAACCCTGTCCGGCAACCGCACCGGATGTGTGGTGACTGCCGCTGTGCTTACGGCACAAAGGCCGCCGGGTAGTGCGTTATGTCAACCGCGCCGCGCGGCGGCAGGATCACCGTCACCACATCAAACCTGACCGGACGGTCCGATAGGTGATACTGCGTCAGAAAGCGCTTGGCGGTTCGGGCGATTTTGCGCTGTTTTTTGTAATTGACTGCCGCCGCAGCCGGGGCAAACGCCTCGCTGCGGCGGGTTTTGACCTCCACAAACACCAGCGTGCTGCCGGCCTCACAGACGACCAGATCCAGCTCCCCTGTGGCAGCCGACCAGTTGCGGGCAATGGTGCGGCAGCCGCGGCCTTTGAGGTGCCGCTCGGCCCGGCGCTGTCCCCAGCGTCCCAGCCGGCGAATATCGGCCAGCAGCCACGCCCGCATCCACCACAGCGGCCGCAGACTCCCGAGCGCATGCCCACGCAGCGGCAACATCGTCCGGGGCCGTCCTGTTATTTACGCACCGTATGTTTGCTGTGCCGCTGGGCCAGACGAACGCCTTTGCCCACGCGGTCGCGCAGATAATACAGCTTGGCCCGGCGGACCTTGCCGCTGCGGACGGGACGAATATCGGCAATGTTCGGCGAGTTCAGCGGAAAGATCCGCTCGACACCCTCGTCGCCGCTCATCCGCCGCACGGTAAACATCTCGTTCATCCCGCGCCCCTTTCGGCTGATCACCGTGCCGGTAAACACCTGGGTACGCACCTTATCGCCTTCCTGAATCCGGCAATGCACATCGACGGTATCGCCGACCTCAAAATACGGCGTTTCCTGTCGCAAACTGTTCTGCTCGACAAGTTCCATTAATTTTGTTTTCACGTGTCTATCTCCTGATTTTCGTTATTTCGTGTTTTTGGTATCGCGTTATCGGCCTCTGTTCGTTTCAGCCAGTTGGCGTACAGATCGGGCCGCCGCTGCTGTGTTCGCCGCAGTCGCTGCTCGTGCCGCCACCGGGCGATTTTTCCGTGGTCGCCGCTGAGCAGAATCTCCGGCACGCGCATCCGGCGAAATTCTTCCGGCCGCGTGTAGTGCGGATACTCCAGCAGCCCGCCGGCAAACGAATCGTCGGCTGCCGAGTCCTCATCGCCCAGCGCGCCGCCCAGCAGCCGCACCACCGCGTCGATAAGGACCATCGCCGGCAATTCGCCGCCGCTGAGGACATAATCGCCGATGGAAATCTCCTCGGCATCAAGCCCTTGGCGGATTCGCTCGTCAAAGCCTTCGTACCGCCCGGCGATCAGAATCAACCGCCGCTCGGCGCTTAGCGCCTCGACTTTTGGCTGGCTCAGCGGGCGCCCCTGCGGCGTGAGCAAAATAACACGCCCCGGCTCGGGCGCCTGCGATCGAACATGCTCCAGACAGGCAAACACCGGTGGGCACATCATCACCATGCCGGGTCCGCCCCCGTAGGGCGTATCGTCCACCTTGCGGTACTTATCGGTGGCAAAATCTCTGATATTTGAAAGAGCTATCGTTACGATGTTCTGCTGTTGAGCCCGCTTGAGAATCGAATAGCCCAGCGGCGATTCAAACATCTCTGGAAACAACGTCAGTACATCGATTCGCATCGTCATGGGTCACGCGTTGGCCTGCTGTTCCTTGGCTTCCTTGGCGGCCTTGGCGGCAGCTTCTTTTTCCGCCTTGGTAAAGGGCTTGCCCTGTTTTCGGACGGCCTGTCGCGCGCGGTCGCGGCGGGCCTGCTTGGCCGCCAGCGTCGGACATTCGATGCCGCGCTTCACCAGAAAGTGGGCCACGGTATCGCTGGGCACCGCGCCCTGGGCCATCCAGAACTTGACCCGTTCCAGATCCAGCACCACACGCTTGTCCTCATTTTTTTCAACAGGATCGTAGTGGCCGAGTTTTTCCAGGATTCGACCATCCCGCGGGGTACGCCCCTCGACCGCGTTAATGCGGAAAAAAGGCCGATGCCGCCGCCCCATACGGGTCATTCTGATTTTTACTGCCATGTTCTGTCCTTTCCGACAAAGTATATAATAAATTTTTGCATCCCCTTTGGATGCAAAACACGTTAGCAAATCTCAATTCGTCATTACCCATCTCAATCCGTCATTCCCGCGAAGGCGGGAATCCAGAATTTCAAATGTCAAATGTCAAATTTAACTTTTTTTATCGCGTAGCCATTGACAAAAATCGCCGCCAGTGCCGCATCCACGCCGGCCTGCTCGGCCAGCGCCGCGACCTGCTCATCGCTCAACCGCTCGGCGGCGGCCTTTTGCTCGGCGGTCATGATGTCCACCAGCCGGCAGCACTGCTCATATTCCGCGCGTGTCGGAGCCGCCAGCATTGCCAGTTCACTGGCCCCGTCGGACGACTGAAACTGCGTTCGCATCCGCCGCCCGTAGGCGTCATCCACAAACCGCTCCAGCGATCTGAGATACTCCTCGAGCGTCACGTTGCTTACCTGCGTTTTTTACGGGGTTGGCGTTTGCGTTTGCTGCGCTGCTTGGTCTTGCCGGCCGCGCTCATCGCACTGAACATATCCGTCTTGCCGCTCATCAGCCCCTTCATCGCCTCCGGCCCGCCGCCGCCGATGTTCTTCATCATCTCACGGGTCCGGCGAAATGTCTTGGTCAGCCCGGCCACATCCTGCGGGTCCCGGCCGCAGCCGCGGGCAATCCGCCGCCGCCGCGAGGCATCGATAATATCCGGGTTGCGCCGCTCGGCGGTCGTCATCGAGTGAACAATGCCTTCCATCGCGCTCATCTCGCGGTCATCAACGTCCAGGTCGCCAAGCCCGCCCATCCCCGGCAGCATCTTGAGCAGACTGGCAAAGCCGCCCATTTTCCGGACCGTCTGCATCTGCTTCAAAAAGTCATCAAACCCGAATGTGCCCTTGGCCATCTTGGTTTGGAGCTTCTGGGCCTGATCCTCGTCAAACTGTTCCTGGGCCTTTTCCACCAGCGAGACCACATCGCCCATCCCGAGAATCCGCCCGGCCATCCGGTCCGGGTGGAACGGCTCGATATTGTCCAGCTTCTCGCCGACACCGACAAATTTGATCGGCTTTCCGGTCACGGCCTTGACACTCAGGGCCGCACCGCCGCGGGCGTCGCCGTCCAGCTTGGTCAAGATTACCCCGTCCAGCTCCAGCCGGTCGTTGAATTCTTTGGCGCTGTTGACCGCGTCCTGGCCGGTCATCGCGTCGCAGACCAGATAAATCTGGTGCGGATTGACCGTCTTGGCCACCGCGGCAATCTCGCTCATCATCTCGGCATCAACGTGCAGCCGCCCGGCCGTATCCAGAACAACAACGTCATAACCGCCTTTTTTGGCGTGCTTTACGCTGTTGGCCGCCACTTTGACCGCATCCTTGACGCCGTCTTCTTTATAGACGTCGATGCCGAGCTGCTCGCCCAGCGTGAACAACTGCTCAATCGCCGCCGGGCGCTGCAGGTCATCGGCCACCAGCAGCGGCCGTTTGTTGTCCTTGTCGCGGATATGCTTGGCCAGCTTGCCGGCCGTGGTCGTTTTGCCCGAGCCCTGCAGCCCGGCCAGCATCACCACCGTCGGCCCGGGGCTGACGTAGTAAATCCGCGGATCCACCGGCCCCATCAGCCGCGTCAGCTCGTCCTGGACCAGCTTGACCATCACCTGCCCGGGATGCAGGCTCTTGATGACGTCGGCGCCCATCGCGGCGGCCTGCACGTCTTTGCAGAACTGCTTGACGACGTGATAGTTCACATCCGCCTCCAGCAGGGCCTTGCGCACATCCCGCATCGCGTCGGCGATATTGGCCTCGGTGATCCGTCCCCGGCCCGACAGCGACCGGAAGACACCGTTGAGTTTTTGCGTTAACGCATCAAACACGCGTTTTTACCTTTAAGAATGCAGTTTTTTAGTCTAACCCGCACGCAGACTGCGCCCTGTAAGCGCACGGCCCGCGCGTCAAAACGAAAAAGTATAGCCGAACAGGATCGTTATTGCAACCCCAAAAACCCCAAAATTCTTACCCCCGGCCACATCGCTTGTCGGCCTTGACAGGCCCGGGTCGAAGGATACTTATTCTATACCCCCCCCTCCTTGCCCCCGCGTCGCGGGGCACTGACTTGATTTAGCCTATTTTTCCCATATTTCCCAAATTCTCGTTAAGCGGGTGTCGTTTTCTTCCGAGACATCTATTGAGCAATATGAACCCTCTAAAACAGGAATTTTAGGAGATGCTGCTATGGATTGTGTACAGGAACGACGGCGGGAAGCAAGGCTGCGGTACAGTTGGCCCATTTGGTTTGCGGAGGATTTTGATGACATTCTTACCCAGGGACAAATGGTGGATATTTCCAGCAGCGGCGCGGCATTTACGTGTTATGCCGACCGGTGCCCGGGCCAGGGCGAGCACATCACCGCCCGGTTCAGCGTCCCGGCCTCTGAGACGCCGGATTCGTTTGACCTGAAAAACTTCATCCGCGACGGTAAAATCTGCCGAATCGATGAATTAGGCCCGCATATCCGCCGCATCGCGTTCCAGTTTTGCCAGCCGCTGCCCTTCAAGCCCGCAGAGCAGAGCGCACAATCCGAGTTGATGCACGCTTAAGCACGTTCGCCATTTTCGATCAATCCCTTTCGAGCCCGGCCGGTCGTTCCGCTGCCGGGTTTTTTTGTTGACCTGCCTGCCGGTGATGGTAGGATGGTCGTATGCTTGAAAAAGGACTTGTACAGGTGTATACCGGACAGGGCAAAGGCAAAACCACCGCCGCCCTTGGATTGGCATTGCGCGCCGCCGGCCACGGCGCCCGCGTGCTGATTTATCAGTTTCTCAAGCCTGCCGAACTGTCGATGGGCGAGCGCAGCTTTCTCCAGACCGAAACCATTGAGGGCATTACCCTGCGTGCGCTCGATGAACCGTGGGACATGTTCGAGTCGATGGGTGACCAGCAGGCCCTCAATCGTGTCC
Organism: Phycisphaerae bacterium; assembly: GCA_007121565.1. Classification (GTDB taxonomy): domain Bacteria; phylum Planctomycetota; class Phycisphaerae; order Sedimentisphaerales; family Anaerohalosphaeraceae; genus T3Sed10-213. Next base: position 478 of record SKKI01000331.1, on the reverse strand, counting down.
GCAAAGCGATTGCCGAAGCGATCAAGGAATTGCAGACCGCCGCGCATGAAAAATATTTTGATGTGATTGTGCTCGACGAGATCGTCTTCTGCCTGAGCCACGGGCTGGCGGACATCGACGATATTCGCAACCTGATCGCCAACCGCGATTCACACGTGGAACTGGTGCTGACCGGACGCGGCGCCACGCAGGAGCTGATTGATATGGCCGATCTGGTCACCGAGATGTGCCCTGTCAAACATCCCTTCAATGATGGTGCGCCCGGCCGACGAGGCATCGAATACTGAGTGCCCAAAGCTGCCGCGTACAGTGGCGCAGCTCAAACGAATCATTTTCCGAAATCTCTGCAATCAATCCTCCAGACAGCCGGCCGGAATTTGCGGTTGTCTTTGCGATACATTGGGGTATAGTGGGGGGCATTCAGCACAATCGGACATACAGACATCGTGAACCTTTAGCGGAGAACCGATATGAATTA
>SKKI01000328.1 GCA_007121565.1 Phycisphaerae bacterium | reverse complement strand
TCAAGCGGCTCGACAGCCGCCGCCGCCTCATCCTCAGCGGGCGGCTCGGCGACAGGCCCCGGGCCAAACGTCCGGGCATGATTGGAGATCGGAAGCCCGTTGTCATCTTCGAGAAACTCACGGCAAAACCGGCACTTGATCGCCTCAGCGTGAATCCGCTCGCCGCAGAAGGGACACCGTTTTGTGGGATTTTCAGCCATAATACCCCTAACCCTATCGCAAATCGCCTGCCCTGGCAAGTGAATTTGCTCGCCGCCGGCCATGCGGCCGCGCGATTGTCAGGGCCGGCCGGGACACGCCCCCCGCAACAGGCCCTTTTCAAGTCCCGGCCAATCGGGTATAATCCGATTTTCGAATCGAGCAATCAACCGTTATTTTGAGAGTCTTATGGCGCTTCCTGTGGTGGCAATCATCGGCCGGCCGAATGTCGGCAAGAGCAGTCTGCTCAACTCGCTGTCGGGTCAACTGATCAGCATCGTCGATCCGACGGCCGGGGTGACGCGCGATCGCGTGAGCACGATTCTGGCCCGCAACGAGCGTTATTTCGAGCTGGTCGATACCGGCGGCTACGGCATTGTCGACAGCGACGCGCTGGAACAGCACGTCGAAAGCCAGATTTTCCAGGCCATCAGCCAGGCCGATCTGGTGCTGTTCGTGGTCGATATCCGCGACGGGATCACGCCGCTGGACACCCAGATCGCCCGCCTGCTGCGCAAGCACGAGCTGGCCGTGATGCTGGTGGCCAACAAGGCCGACAGCCCCAAACAGCTTGGCCAAGCCGGCGAATTCATCCGGCTGGGCTACGGCGAGCCGATCTGTATTTCCGCTAAAAACATGGTTAATCGCGCCGAGCTGCTCGACCGCATCGAGTCGGCCTTGGATCATCTGCCCCCCGAGAAACCGGCCAAATCGGTGATGAATATCGCCATCGTCGGCAAGCGCAACGCCGGCAAAAGCACCTTCATCAACGCCGTCGTCGGCCAGGAGCGGGTCATCGTCAGCGAAGTGCCCGGCACCACCCGGGACGCGGTGGATGTGCTGTTTGAAAAAGACGGCCGCCAGTACCTGATCATCGACACCGCCGGCGTCCGCAAAGTCGGCAAGATGGCCCACGACATCGAGTACTACGGCTACACCCGCGCGCTGCGCAGCATCCGCCGGGCCGATGTGGTGCTGTTTATGATAGACGCCACCACGCCGGTCTCGCAAGTGGACAAAAAGCTCGGCCATCTTGTTCGCGAAGAATTCAAACCATGCATCCTGATCGTCAACAAGTGGGACCTGGCCAAAGACCAAGCCGGCTCGGACGACTATGCCGAGTACCTGGACAAGGTGCTCATCGGCCTGCGGCACGCCCCGATCGCCTTTACCACCGCCAAAGACGCCAAAAACATCCAAAGCGTGCTGGATATCGCCGCCGAGCTGTTCAAGCAGGCCGGCACCAAAATCTCCACCGGCCGCCTCAACAAGGCGATTAACCTCATCACCGCCGAACGCATCGGCACGCGCGCCAAACGCGGCGTACCGAAAATCTTTTACGCCACCCAGGTCGCCGTCCGCCCGGTCAGCATCCTGCTGTTTGTCAACCGCCCGGCCCTGTTCGATGAGCCCTACCAGCGATTTTTGATCAGCCGACTCGGCGAACTGCTCGACCTGGAAGAGGTCCCCATCCGCCTGCTGCTGCGCCAGCGAACGGAGAAAGATGAAACCCAAAAGTCAAAACGTTGAAGGCGTATCGCCGGTGTTTATAATGTGCCGCATGGTGAACCAACGTTCTTTGCAAGAGTAACTGCCGTGTGCGGCTGCTGTTTTTTTTGATCGTCTTTTTTGCCCTTGAGCGACAGCCGCCGGCCTGTTAAAATATGGGGAACCCTGTTTAACATGAGGAGCGTTAAAATGAAGATGATAAATTTTGTCCTGATGAGTGTTTTGCTGGTCGCATTTTCGGCCAAAGGATGTGACATGCCGCCCGAGTACCCCGAATACCCTGAACACACCGAACAGCTTGTCCGCGACAACACCGCGTTTGCCTTTGACCTGTACGCGCAGTTGAAAAATGAGCCGGGCAACCTGTTCCTTTCGCCGTACAGCATCTCCACGGCACTGGCGATGACCTATGCCGGCGCACAGGAGCAAACCGCCGAGCAGATGGCCCAGGCCCTGAATTTCTCGCTGCCGCAAGCGCATCTGCATGGAGCCTTTGGGTATCTGATCAAGCAGATCAACCGGCAGGCGGAGGCAGGGGACTACGACTTGTCCGTGGCCAATGCCTTGTGGCTGCAGCAGGATTATGAGTTCCTGGCGACGTATCTTGGGCTGGTCTCGGCGCATTACGAGGCAGCGCTTGAACGGGTGGATTTTGTCCGGCAAACCGAGCCGTCCCGCCAGAGGATCAACGATTGGGTCGCCCGGCAGACCGAGGGCAAGATTGAGGATTTGATTCCCGAAGGCGCCGTGCACAGGCTTACGCGACTGGTGCTGACCAACGCGATCTACTTCAAGGGCGACTGGGCGCAGCAGTTTGACCCCGACAAGACGCAGGAGGCGGACTTTACCGTTTCGCCCGACAAGACGGTCAAGGCCCCGTTGATGCACCAGCAGGATGACTTCCGGTATGCGCAGACCGATACGCTGCAGATCCTCGAGCTGCCCTACAAAGGCAAGGCGCTGAGTATGCTGGTGCTGCTGCCCGACAAAGCTGACGGCCTGGCGGCGCTGGAGGCAAAGCTGAACGCCGAGAACCTGAGCCGATGGCAGCAGCAGATGCGACAGCGCGAGGTCATCGTCTATCTGCCGCGGTTTGAAATCACCTCACAGTTCGGGCTTAGCGACACGCTCTCGGCGATGGGAATGCCGGATGCCTTCACGGAAAACGCGAACTTTTCCGGCATGGACGGCACCCGTGAGCTGTTTATTTCCGATGTGCTGCACAAGGCGTTTGTCGAGGTCAACGAAGAAGGCACCGAAGCCGCTGCCGCCACAGGCGTCATCGTCGGCATCACATCAAGGTCCCTCCTCCAGCCGCCGATATTCCGCGCCGACCGCCCGTTTATCTTCCTGATCAAAGACAACGCCACTGGCAGCATCCTGTTCCTGGGCCGCCTGGCCGATCCGACACAGGATGGCGCGTAATTTACTCACAGCGCCAAGCTGAGCGGTCTATCCGTCCGGGGCCGCTGCTGTGATTGGAACCAGGCGGATCACGGCGGTGCGGGACGAGGTCGCTTCGATGTGGCCATTGCGCACGAATTCGGGCGGGAAGTTAAAGATCACCTCGCGCGGGGGGATCTCCTCCAGTGCGGCATCTTCCTCGCGAACCTCAATCAACAAATGGTGTCGGCGCCGGCGATAGGCCTCAAAGGCGGCCTCGGTCGCGCGGAAATGAATCGTGCGCAGGTCGCTTTCGTTTTCAATGTCGATGCGATAGCGCCCCGGGATGGTAGAGTTTCGGCTGAAGATAAAACCGATGCTCTGCGGCTGAAAGGGATACTCGTTGAGCTGTTCGGTCGCCGGCAGTGAAATGCGCACCTCCTGTGCGGCGGTGCGGCGCAGGCCGGGCGGCTCAAAATCCACAAAGGGGCGCTGGTGAATCGGACTGTGGCGGGCGGCGGCGATCTGCTGGCCGGACAGCCGGACATAGGCCGGGCCGGCATACTCGGGACGGACGTACATCTCAACCTGGCCGGGCTGCAGCTCAGCAGCCGGCAGCGGGGCGCCGCTCTCATCAATACATGTCACATCGAGCAGCCTGGGTGTCAAGACCTCCACATTCACCTCGAGGCGCATCGGCTCGCTGGCCTCCAGCGTCAACCCCATCTCCCGATAGGCCGGGCTTTGGCGGATAAACTCCATGACATCCAGCGTGTAGGTCTGGGTTGTTGTGTGGCCGAACTCCTGGGGCATATAATAATACACCAGCTTATCGTGCAGCGGGTCCATGATAGCCGCCCGGTACTGACGCTCGATCTCGCTGACTTTAGCCGGCGGCCCCTTAAAGGTCAGCTTCACCGGAAATGAGGTGCTTGCGCCGTCGCCGAAGGTAACCAGAAATTCAGGCCCGGCCGCCGGGGACAGTTCGATTGTGCCCCACAGGGGTATCTGCCGTTCCAGGGACAGATATGCCCAGGCCCAGATCAAAGCGGTCAAAAAAATGACGCCTAAGATTTTTTTCGTTTTGTCAGACATATCGACTAACCCTCAACGCTCAGGGTGTCCTGGTCATCCTTCTGGAGGCGGCCCAGTTTTTCCAGCAGCGGCGTGGTCTCGACCAGCGCGGTGGTTAAATGACGGCGAAGCTGCGACTCGGAGATGTTGCGAATCAGCGAGCCGTTCATCGCCAACGAGACAATCCCTGTTTCCTCACTGACAACGATGACGATCGCATCGGAGCTGTTGGACACACCAATGGCCGCGCGGTGGCGTGAGCCCAATTGCCGCCCGACCGTCGCTCCGCCCTCGGCCAGCGGAAGCTGGACCCGCGCAGCAACAATCCGGTCGCCCTGAATCACCATCGCCATGTCATGCAGCGGCGATCCGTCGTGGAAAATGGTTTCGATGAGCTCGGCTGTCACGCGCGCGTCAATCCGCACGCCGGTCTCGATAAACTCACCCAAACCGACTTGCTGGGGAATCACGATAATCGCACCGGTGCGACTGGAAGCCATAGACCCGACCGCGGTAATAATCTGCTCAACGCTGCGGCTCAATTGCAGCGAGGAGCTGGTGGTAAAAAGCCGCGTCTGGCCGATACGAATCAACGCGCGTCGAATTTCCGGCTGAAACGCGATCACCCCGATCGCCAGCACGGCGATCATAAAGCCGCCGTACAAAAAGGCGACTCGCTCCATCCCGAATGTTTTAACCACCAAATTCAGCACCAGCGAACCGACGACCAGAATGAAAATCATCCCCCGAAACAGACGTTCGCCGCGTGTGCCCTGGAGAAAATTGATGACCGCATACACAAATACCCCAATCAGGAGCAACTCGGCCACAACAATCAGTCGTTCATAAAAGCTGATTCCCTGTAAGTAATCAAGAATCGCATTCAAGAATACATCTCTGCCTGGAATACGTTACTGCTTACATTATACCTGTTTTCAATCGACAAATTCCAGGTCATCGGGTCATCGCACCATCTGCCTGCTCAATCGGCTGGGTCTTTCAAGCATGAAAATCGAGTCGATGTCATCCTGAATTTGCCACCAGTCGTTCTGGATTGTCCGGTAATGCCGCTGGTTCACCTCCGCGGCGGTCATCCCGCGGGTGCTGCAGCCGGCCAGCATGATTGCGGCCATGAGCACAAGCATCCCCAGCACTTTTGTCTTTACGAATGTTTTCATCATCTGCAAATTCCTTTACAATTACTGTACCAGAAAAATAAAGCCATCACGTCGCATTGTTATTGTAGCAGGCCATGGAATTGTTGTCAAAGTAAAAAAGTATGCGTGATGGGCAGGTAACCCGCTTATTGGCTTTAAGTCCTGTCTTGTTTGTCAGGTTTCGGGGGTTCTGCGCCCAAAACTTTATTTGCTATGCGGGTGCTGTTATTTTATACTGCTGTCAGTGGCAGGACTGCTGCTGTTAATGCGATTTCGATGACAGTGAACCCATGGCGCTGGCTGTATTTCATGATATCCACAAGACCTTTGGCCCGGAAGTAGTTTTTTCCGGGCTGAATCTGCATCTGTACGCCGGACAGAAAGTCGGCTTGATCGGCCCCAACGGGTGCGGCAAGACCACGCTGCTGCGCATGATCCTGGGCACAGAGACACCGGATACCGGCCGCCTGACCCTTGCCGGAGACCTGAAAGTCGGGTATCTGCCGCAGGAACCGGTCTTTGACGGACAAAAAACCGTGCTTGAGG
>SKKI01000270.1 GCA_007121565.1 Phycisphaerae bacterium | reverse complement strand
CTGCCGACGGTATAGACATGTTCTTCATGTGACACCTGTTATTGTTGTTTGCGTGTTTATCAGTGGGCATTGCGTTATCCATTTACTGATCGTTTTCAGAAGCGGCCTGTCCGTCGCCGTCATCCGGTTCCTGTTCGTTGTCGTCCCGCGACGCATCGTCCGATTCGCCGGGCGCGCGGCGACCGCTTTCGAGCATTTCCTGCTCTTTCTGCAACAGCTCCAAAAGCTGGCCCCAGGCCTCCTGCTCTTTTTGTCGCTGCTGGTCGTCAAGATGCGGATCTTCACGCGTCCGGATATCTTCGATGCTGGCGATGCTCTGGGCGAGCGATTCTTTTTGCTCTTCGGGCGACGGCTGGCGCACCGGCGGAGGCGTCCGCCGGACACGGGCCTGCGGGTCAACTGTTGGGCGGCTGCGTGTCACCGTCCGCGGCGCATCAGCGGCCGCCTGCTCGGTCTGGTCGGCTTCGGCCTCGGGGCGGCGACCTTCGGCGGCAGGCACATCCTCGGCCTCGGCCACGACACTGCTGGGCCCGGCCGGCTCGCTCGGCTCGGCATCGGCCTTGAGCAGCGAACGGACGCGCGGTTCGGGCGACGGGACAAAAATCTCGGAATGCTCGCTTCCGTCCTGATACAGAACCACGCTGCCGGCGTTAATCTGATGCACCTCCAGGTGCTCAATACGTTCGCCTGTGCCGTACCATTTGGCCGACCCGACCGCCGGCTTGATCAGGGCAAACGAACGCTGGGGATTGTGTTCGGATTGAGCCGTCGCAAGCAGTTCAAAGCGGACGGTCACCGGACGCGGGGGTCTGACCGGTTGCGGTTCGGGTCTTGGCTCCGGGCGCGGCGGCGGCTCTTGGCGCTGGGTCTGCTGACGCGGCGGCGGATCCGGACGCGGCGGCGGAGGCGGGTCAATCCGCAGGGCAAACTGCTTGGCCTGGTTGACCAATGGGGAAATCATATCCTTTTCTTCGGTCTCTGCGCCAACCTGTCCTTTCAAACGCTGCACCACACCGTCACGGGCCAGAAAGGCCTCCATGTCGTCGTCGCCCCTGCTGGCCCACAGGACCAGCAACACAGCACCGCAGACGGATACCGCCACCAGTAAAAAACTCGTTATCCGCAGTGTTTTAAGCATTTTAACTCCGACATCGATTCGTCACAGCATTCCTGTACACGCTTGCCTGCGCTTGACAAGGGGTTAGACAACTCGCCATACAGTTTGTTCCGTCAACAGGCAAAAAATCGCCGAATCAAGATAAACCCTTATCAGTTTATCCTGTACCAGCCGCTGCAGCGAATGGATAATTCCTGCCCGCTGGTCAATGTGATCATCAACTCGTCTGAAATATATCGGCGATTTGCGGTCGGAGCATCGGCAGGAGGTGTGATTTTTACCATAATTTGCAGATGATTGCCATCTTGTCTCTGGCTGTCGATAGACATCATCTCATTTGTGGAGGTGTAGGACTCAATCTCGACTTTCTGGTCATAGTTACTGCGAATCCAGACATCGCGAATGACCTCTTGTCCCGGCACAATATTTTGCAGGATCAGCCGCGGATGGGAGATTTCAAACAGCGGCGTGGCATTGAATCGCACGCTCAGAACACCGGAATTGGGATGGTTGGTGTGTATTTGAATCTGGCCGGACGGCGTGACTTCGAGTCGATCCATATCCACCTCCGGCTGAAGGACAAATTCGGTCCCTTGTTCATTACGATCAAAGGGCAAAGTGATGACGTTATCGGTCGATGTTGCGCGAGTGATCGCGAACGCCTGGCCGTCGGTACTTCTAACGGTCAGCGCCGGCATTGCCGCATTCTCCTGGTCCAGCAAAAGGGAAACATCCTTGGGCTCGACCTCGACATTGACCTCCACACGGGCTTTAATGGTCAGTTCAAATCGCGGCGTTTCCGGATCATTGGAATAGACATATATAGGATACACGTCTACCGATGCTCGGGCCGGGGCACTGTATCGCACATCAATGACCCCCGACTCGCCCGGCTCATAATCGCGTTTGGGCAACTCCGGCACCGAACAGCCGCACGGATACCGAAAATTCTCAATATGCAAAGTCTCGTCGCCGGTATTGCTGAACGGGAATTTGCCCGTTGTGGTCGAGCGCGGCGCAACGACACCATAATCGTATTCCGTTTTCTCAAAAGAAATGCGCGGCCCAGAGGGAGCTTCGTCCTGAGTCGCTGGTTTTTCTTTATCGGGCCTTTGGGCCGTCGGTGCCGGTCGCGTCGTCACCGGCTCAGGCGCCGCCGGTTCGGGCGCGACGGCCGATTCGGTTGCTTGTGGTATTTTGGGTTCCGATACAACCTCTTTTTCCGGGCCGCAGCCGCTCATACCCATCAGCATCACAACCCCAATCACAGAAAAAAACGCAGATTTCATAACAATTCTCCGGAAAAGATTAAAAAAAGCGGTTCGTCAATACAAATACGCCGACATGGCCAGTTAAGTTTACAAAAAACCGGTCCGCAGGCAACAGTATTTCGGTCGATTCCGGATATGCCTTTACAGAAAGCAAATGCTGTGATACAATTATAAAAACTGATAAAATGCACCGGAACCCCTTGGGCTGCACACAATTCAGGAGTTTAGTATGGACAATGCGCATCAACCGGAGTTGTCCGTGGTCATTCCGGTTTTTAACGAAGCGGACAATTTGCCCGGTTTGCACAACGAGATCGTCCAGACCCTTGAGGGGATGGACTACGAAATTCTCTACATCGATGACGGCAGCGGCGATGGGAGTTTTGAGGTGTTAAGCGACATCCAGAAAACCTGCCCGCGCGTGCGGCTGATTCGATTGCGGCGCAACTTCGGCCAGACCGCGGCCCTCAGCGCCGGCTTTCGATATGCCCGCGGAAAAATTATCGTTCCGCTGGACGCCGACGGCCAGAATGACCCGGCAGACATCCCCCGATTGATCGAAAAACTGGATCAAGGCTACGACATCGTCAGCGGCTGGCGCAAAGACCGCAAAGACAATCTCCTGACGCGCACACTGCCGTCCAGGGCGGCCAACTGGCTTATCGGACGCATTACCGGTGTGCGTCTGCACGACTATGGCTGTACGCTCAAGGCCTATCGTGCCGAGTCGCTCAAGCCTATCCGTCTCTATGGCGAGATGCATCGGTTCATCCCGGCCCTGGCCCGCTGGGGCGGCGAAAAGGTTACCGAGATGGTCGTTAATCATCGCCCGCGCACCGCCGGCAATACCAAATACGGCCTGAACCGAACCTTCAAGGTCATTTTAGATTTGATGACGATAAAGTTTCTGGCCTCATTTTCGACCAAGCCGATCTACATCTTTGGCGGACTGGGCGGGCTGTGCTTTTTGGGAGCAATTGTGTCGGGATTGACGGTCATCTTAATGAAGGTTGTGCAAAATCTGTCAATGAACAGAAACCCCCTGTTGATCATCTCCATGATGTTAATGACGGCGGCTATCCAGTTTGTGCTGATGGGGCTGCTGGCGGAAATTCTCGTGCGGACCTATCACGAATCACAGGATCGCCCGATCTACATGATCGACAAAATAATCGAACCGACCGAAACCCTCAATGCGTAAGCATGGTATGGCACGTCGCAGAAGACCTGTAAAAACGCACGAAACACCGTCGCCTCAACGCAAACCGTCCCTGCCGGTCGGCCTGCTGGTCGCGGTGGCCCTGACGCTGATGCTCGGCGGGGTCCCCTTTGCGCTGGGCACGTATATCGAACTGAACAGCCCCGACCCGTTTGACGGCGGCGCGTACGTCTATTCGGCCCGGCATCTGCTCGACGGGGCGCGTCTGTGGGTCGATGAGCACTCCTCGGCACAGCCGGGCACCTTGCTGATGAATGTCCTGGGCGTCAAGCTGTTCGGCTTTAGCGATCTCGGGCCGAATGTGATGCAGATGCTGCTGCAGATCGGCGCCCTTGGGATGCTGTTTTACACGGCCCGGCGTCTGTTCGGCAACAGCGCGGCGGTCGTCTCGACGTCACTGGCGGCGATTATGCTCTCGGCGCCGGTCATCGCCAAATTCGGCAACGTCAAAGAACAGTTTATGATCCCCTTTATGATCGTCGCCGCGTGCGCATTTGCCCTGCACGAAACCGGCGGCCGCAAACACTGGGCCGTCATCGCCGGCGCCGCGGCCATTATCCCGTTTTATTTTAAGGCCACCGGCCTGTCGATTGTGGTCGCGATGGGAATCTATCTGGCCGTCAAGCTGATCGTCAGGCGGCGACAGTGGAAGGCCGTCTTTACAACAATCGGGCTGTGGATTGCCGGCGCGATCGGCGGGCTGTGTTTCCCGGCGGTGCTCTACATCTGGCAGGACGGTATGGGCCGTTTCCTGCGCACATTTCCGGTTATTCTGGTCGAGGCCCTGATCCTCTTTTCGGCACTGGCGTTTGCGGCATTTGCCCTGTATCATCATATCCCCTGGCGGACCATCGCCCGGTCTATCCGCTCGGTGAACCGTCGCCTATGGATCGGCGGCAGCGCGGCGATCATTGTGATGCTGCTCATTGCGATTGTGATGATCAGCACGGCCGAGGGTGTTGACCTGTCGCATGACATCCCCGCCTACCTGCGGTCGCTGCCGTTCGTGCGGCTGCCGCGGCAGGCTGTTCTTTTCGTGCGTTCTCAGGTGTCTGGGCTTCTGGAGACCTCCGGCATTTTAGAGCAGGGCGGCTATGTGGGACTCAGCCGCCAGGCGCGGTCGCTGTCCGAGCAGGCCCCGCAGGTGCTGCGCTATTATCACGCCGTCGGGGCGGCGATCTATCCGGCGCTGGCTGCGGTGCTGCTTGCCGCAGGCGTCGGTCTTTGGCATCGGGTCAAAAAGAAGCCGCTGCAAAGTCCCCTGCACGCGGTCGCGGCCCTGCTGGCGCTGTGGTGGCTGGTCGATATGATCTTCGTCTGGATCAGCCCGCATTCTTATGAGCAGTATTATCTGCCGCCGGTCGCCTCCGGGGCCATGCTGACGGCCTATGCGGTGTGGCTGTGGCACACATGGCTGACACACAGTGAAAATAAAACGCCCCCCGCTGCTGTTGCCGGCGTTTGCGGGATTGTTGTATTGATTTTGATCTATCCGGTCTTTGCCGGTTTTTCCACAAGCCCCGACACCGGAGCAGCCTATCAAGACCCCCAAACGGGCCGGCCCCAGCGGCGGCGCGGCTTTGTCCAGAGCCTTGAAACCGTCAAGAGTACCCAGCAGGCCCCCTGGCAGGCTGTCGGCAGTTATATCCGCGACAACAGCGACCCCCGTGACACGCTGTATGTCTGGGGCTGGTTTCCCGGCATCTATGTTCAGGCCCGGCGCATGGCGCCGGTGCCGCGGGCCTATGAATCTCAAATGCATGTCACTCCGCCGGACCGGCTGGCACGCCAGATTGAAACACTCATCAGTCAGATGGAGGACAATCCGCCGCGCTATATTGTCGACAGTCGCAAGAGGCACTTTCCCTTTGACCGTCCGCCGTTTGATTTGTGGCCGATTGTGCCGGCCAATATGTTCGGCAATCCTCAGCCGCGACTGCTCAGCGGCAACCCGCAGGAAATCGAGGCCTACGAACGCGCCTGGAGCGGGATGCTGCGGCAGCAATTTGGCCCGGACGAAGCGCAGCGGTTCGAGGCGATGAAGCCCTTCCGCGATTTTGTGATGACCCGCTATCGCCTCGTGCGGCAGTTCGGAAATCATATGCTGTTTGAACACACCCATTAAGCGCCGGGACGTTTGACAATGAACGCTGCCGATCTTCACATCAAAGCACGCTATGAACAACGCTGGCAAAAGGCCATTGCCAAGGGAACCGAGCAGGCCGGCAATCTTGAATTGAACCTTGCCTTCCTCGACCAGACCGGACTG
>SKKI01000214.1 GCA_007121565.1 Phycisphaerae bacterium | reverse complement strand
TTTCTGATTCTGTATATGAAGTTTCACTCGGTGCTGGTGACGATGATGGTGTTTTCAGGCATCCTGGTGGCTTGGTCAGGCGGATTTTTGATGCTGTGGTTTTACGGGCAGAACTGGTTTTTGAACGTGAACCTGTTCGGCGAGAATCTGCGGGACCTGTTCAATATCCATCCGGTCAATCTCAGCGTCGCGATCTGGGTCGGTTTTCTGGCGCTGTTCGGCATCGCCTCGGACGACGGCGTGGTGATGTCCACATACATACTTCAAAAATTTGACAGGCAAAAACCGGCTGATCGCAAGGCGATTCGCGAGCTGGTCATCGCCGCCGCCCAGCGGCGCGTGCGCCCGGCGCTGATGACCACCGCGACGACGATCCTGGCGCTGCTGCCGGTGCTGACCTCCACCGGCCGCGGCTCGGATATCATGATCCCGATGGCCATCCCCGTCTTCGGCGGGATGATCATCGCCGTGCTGACCATCCTCGTGGTGCCGGTGCTTTACAGCCTGATGCAGGAAACCAAACTTCGGTTTCGAAAGGCTCAATAGCTGCGAGTCGGACGCCTTGCACCTCATATACGCGTAGGAGTTGTATTTGGGGCACGGCCACGACCCGTTCGCCTACTTCAACGATGTGCTCAAAAAGGTCGCCACCTGGCCGCCCACCAAAATCGACGACCTGCTTCCGGCCAGATGGACCCCGCCTGCCAAATCACCCGCTCCCAGGCTGGACATCTCCACCGATCAGGTCGTCTGACAAGGGTTACCCCTTGCCAACCCGACGTAATCCTTCCAATTCAGCGGGGGTGCTGTTCACCGTGCGTTTACGTTTAAAGAGGTTAGCGGAATTCCGGCAAACCTAAAACCAGATCAACGGGATGGGTCAACAGCGTTGTGCTGCAAAACCATCTGATCCAGTGCCTCGACGGTTTCCTGCAAGCGCTGTCGTGAGCGCTCGAGCATTTGCATCCCGTCCATGTCTTCGGTAAGAATCGCCGCACGGTCATTTTCGTCAAAGACATACGGGGTAATGAAGATCAGCAGTTCGGTGTTGGATTTGGTCACTTCCTCATGACGGAACAGGCCGCCCAGAACCGGCAGATCGCCCAGCAGGGGAATCTTGTGCTGGACAAAGTCGTCGTTCTGCTGCAAAATCCCGCTCATCATCACCGATTGACCGTCGTTGACAATCATATGCGTGGTCGAGTCCATATTGGAGCGGACGTTTTGATCGCCGACAATCTCGGGTGTAAGCTGTGAAAGATTCAGGTTGATGGTCAAATCCACCGCCCTGTCGGGCGTGATGCGGGGACGGATTCGCAAGGTGATGCCGACATCCTCGAAATCATACGTCCGCGTAATGCCCTGCCGGGTGGCATCCGTCTGGTCGCCGGTGATGAAAGCCACCCGCTCACCCTTTACAAAAAGCGCCTCTTCGTTGTCCTTGGTCCAGAGTGTCGGTTGATTCAGCACACGGCCATTGCCATGCCGGACCAGTAAATCGACCAGGGTATTGATATTTGCCTCTGTGGAGAAACTAAACGAACCGCGGTGTTCCGCAAACGCCAGCCGGTTCAATGCTTCCAGGGTGTTGACCCCGAGCGACGGACCGAACGCCGCAGGATCCGACGCCAGCTTAACGCCCAGCGACGTGCGATCCGAGACATTGATCTCGGCAATGACCGCCTTGATCATCACCTGCTGAGCGGGACGGTCCAGCTCGCGAATGACATCGGTGATATCTTGCAGATACTCCGGCGGCGCCAGGACCAGGATGGCCTTGCTGCGATGAACCGGCACAAACCGCGCCCGGCCGATCAGATTGCTGATCGGCATCTGAGTGGTATCCAGGCGCTGGCGCGTCCACCAGGGCGTAATGACTGATCCGCCTTCTTCGCTGGTGGCTACCGCCTGTGCCGGCTGCGTTGTATCGTAGGCGCTCAGGCCGCGGGCGCTGCGCTGGATGGTGGCCTGCGTGCCCGGCTCATTGAGGATGGCGTTAAGCTGCTCGCACAGCGCCTCCGGATCGGCATATTTGAGCGTGATGACCCGCGGCACATCCGCCTCATCGCGGGCGTCAAGCTGCTGGATCATCCGCTCGACGACGTTGTAGGCCTCGGGAATCTGGCTGATAACGATCAGCTTTTTGGAATCCGGTACCGGCTCAAAAGTCAGCATCCCGTACAGCGAGCCGACAATCTTCTGCCGTGAGTCCTGCGTGGTTCCGCCGAAGATCATTCGCATCAGATTCTGGTTTCCGCCGGTGCCGGTGGTCTCTTCCGTGAATAACCGCTTGAGCAGGTCAGCCAGTTTCACAGGGTCTGAGTTGTTCAGGTGGACAATGCGATACTGGTCCTGTTCGATGTCCAGCGGTTTGTCCCATTCCTCTTCGATCTGCCGCGCGATGCGTTCCATGTTGCGGGGCGAGGCGATCACCGTCACCTGTTTGCGAAGCGCATAGGCAATAACGCGGACCATGTCTTCGGTTCGCTGGGACGTTGACGGCCGGGGCCAACCGAATCGCGGCTGCTGGGCGACAGGGTCGCCATACAACTCGTCGATGTTGGTTTTGATCTGGTCGGGGTCGGCGTGCTTGAGTTGGAACGTGCGCTCTTCGAAAAAGTCCTCTTTGGGCAGATCAATCTGGGCGATGAGCCGCTCGACGGTTGCCCGGTTCGAGTCGGTGCCGTACACCACGATCTGATTGGTCTGCGTCAGGCCCTCGATCAGAATATTCGTGCGCAACTCGGTGCCGGGCATTTGCTGGAGGGTATTGCGCACCATCTGGACCACTTCCCGCACGTCGGCAAACCGCACCTGCACCACAGTTTGCCGCATCTCATCCTCGTCATCCTGCAGGTCGAGCCGGCTGATCCACCCTTTGATACGTTTGGTGTCTTGCTCATCGGCACGTATGACAATCTGCTGTTGACGCACAAGCGGAATCAGTCGAATCGACACGGCATCGGTCCCTTCAACGATCACCGTGCCGGAGCCGGCCTCCGGCTGCGGCGGACGCCCGCGACGCGGCTGCTGCGCTTCCTGCAGGGTCTGACCGTCGGCCAGAATCAGGCGGAGCACCTGCACCACCTCGGCCGGATCGGCATAGCGCAGCGTCACAACCGACTCATGCTGGTGCTTGGACTCGGGCATATCCAACTGGTTGATCAGCCGCTCAATCCGCATCAGATTTTCCACCGTCTCAATGACGCCCACACGCGAGGTGCTCTCGTCAGCCACCGTATACCCATAGTCGGCAACCAACGGCTTGATAATGTCCACCAGGCGCGACGGATCATAATTATTCAGCCGAAACCATTTTTCAACAATCTGCTGCTTGTCTTCAATCCGCGCCAGCGGGTCATCGGGTCCCAGCGTCGGCACCGCTCCGAGCCGGATGGACTCCAGCGGACGCAGCATCACCCGGTTATCCAACTGCTCGACCAGGATGCCCCTCGATCGCAGCGCCATCACCAGCAGCGACAGGGCCTCGGAACGTGTGACCGTCCGGGGCGCGTAAATGGTCACCCGCGTCTGCATGATCTCATCATTGACGGGAATCACCGGTTTGCCCGTCCATTCGGCCAGTGTCCGGATAATCTGACGCATCTCGACATTGTTCAGGTTGATCGCTTCGGTTTGCGCATCGGGATCGACGATGTCGATCACTGTATTCGGGTCAGTCCGCGAATACCACTCGCCTCCCGGCGGTCGGCGCGACCCAAAGCCGCGGGGCCGGCCTTGCTCAAAACGCTCGCCGGGCCCGCGAGGCGGTTGTCCCGGCTCCGGCGATTCGTCCGATGCCTCGGCCTGTACCGTTTCGTCTGGCCGATCCTCCGGAGCCGGCTGCCGGACGGTCTCAGTTGTCGGGATCGGATCGTCGTTGTACGAGACGGCCGAATCGTTTTCGGACATCAATGTCCCATGCAGGACAACCACAGCCAGGCATACCCCGGCAAGCCCCAGCACACTGAATTTAATATGCGATACGTTCATTTTTACGGACCTCAATTTCGTCTGAATTGTTCTCTCATTTGTTCGCGTTCCTGGGGCGAGGCATTTTGATAGCGCTGGTACATTTCGCGACGCTGCTCGGGCGTCATCGACTCAACACGTTCCCGCATCTGCCTCATCCGGCTGCGGACCTCTTCCGGCGGCCGGCGCCGTTGGCCTGCGGTCTGGGCGTCTGTCGCCTCGTCGTCCCGGGCGGTCTCGGGGCCTCTTCGTCCGCGCCGGCCTTCTCGGGACTCCCCACCGCGTTCCTCGTCCGGCCCGCGTGCGGCCTGGTCGCCATAGTCCACCTCGACATCAAACGGCGCCAATCGGCGCTGCGTGCCGTCATCCAGAACGGTGACAAAGTCCGGCCCGATGGCGACGATCTGGTAGCCGTCGACCTCCTGGCCTTGCCGGTACCACTGGTCACCGATCAGCACCGCATCGCCGAGGATGGCCTGGGTCTGGGGCAGCGCGTTGCGCGACGGCGGCGCGGCAAACAGATTGTTTTGCGCCAACTGCCGCACTGTTTGGCCGGTGTGCTGCTGCGATTCGGCCGAGTCGTTTTGAAGACGCTGGTATTGGCGAATCGCTTCGGCCGCTTTGCCCGAGGCCCGCAGGCCCCCCGCGCCGGCGCTGAGCACCAGCACCGCCAGCCAGACAAGCAGCCCGATACCCGCCCAGCGCAGCAGCCGGTCCGGTGTGTTTGAGGGGAGACGTGTCTTAAACGATTTCATTGTTGACCTCGCTTTCAATTTGCATACGTAAAAACGGTAAGCTCAAAGCTCATCTGCTCTCGATTGCGCGTATCGACGCGCAGCGACAGTTTTTCAATGCCGACGTAGTAGGGATTCTGTTTCATCGCCGCCAGAAGCTGCACGATTTGCCGATACGTGCACCGTCCCTGGCATTGGACGGCCAGGACGGCATAGCCATCGCGCCGCTGGGTGCGACTGTCGCGCAGCTGCAGCGTGCGGACCTGAATGCCGGCCTGCTCGAGCTGCCGTGTCAGTGCGTCGCGAAACAGCACCCCCTGCTCGGCGGCGGCCTGCGGCATGTCAAAGACCGGCACGTGCCGGGACATCTGGCCAAACCGAGCCGCCCCGAGATCGCTTTGAACGCGGCCCAGGCGTTCCAGCCGGCTGTGCAGCCGGTCGCGTTCGCTGCGCAGTGCGTTGTAGGAGGCCAGTGCCGGCTCGAGTACCATAAAGTACCCGACGATCAGCACCGCCGCCGCAGCGGTCAGTACTAAAGTTCGTTTGTCTCGTTGGCTTAGTGTCTTCATCGTTGTTATTGCGTAAAATGCCTGTAATGAAATTGCAGCGTAAATCGCACCCGGCGATTCTGTTCGTCCATCCGAGGGTCAAGCAGGCGCACCTCGCGGATGCCGTCATGGGCCTGCAGCCGCCTCTGGAAGGCGTAAATCTGTTCATAGCCGCCGGCGGTGGCGACCAGCCTGACCGGCCTTGCCTGTTCAAACTCAATGCTGTCCAGCAGCATCCCGTCGCGAGCGTCCTGAATGGCCTCGAGAAGCTCAAGCAAATCCGGCCGGGCGCGGGCGACCGCTTCTTGATAAGCCTGCTGTTCCAGCACGGTCGCGGCGTTAAGGCCGTCGACCTCAACGGCCAGTTCGCGGCGAAGCTGCCGCACCTCCAGTTGCAAACCGGCATAGCTGACCGCTGCGCACAGAATTGCCAGCAGAACAACCGCCGCGGCGGCGCGCAGCCGCTTTTTGCGCTGCCGGACGGTATCTTCGACCGATTGAGTCGCCTGCTGGCTCTGCAGAAAATCAAACGCCGGCGCTGGTTCAAAAAGCCCAAGCACCGCCAGTCCGGTCGCCTCCAGCGCGGCACTGGCCAGTGTATCGTGATCGGTCAGCCCGGCTTGGGCCAGCGCGTCCGGGTCGGTCTCGAGCGAAGACACCTGT
>SKKI01000130.1 GCA_007121565.1 Phycisphaerae bacterium | reverse complement strand
CCTGAAAAAGATTGAATTTTCTCCTTAAATTCATCAAAAATCGTCATTTTTCTTGACAGCTCTGTACTGCGGCGATAGGATTTGTCAATCATGTACCGACTCTAATGGAGATTTTAATATGGATGAAATGAATCCAAATTTACAGATCGACTATCACGGCCAGGTGGTGGCGGCAACGCTGACCGACGAGAAAATCCTCGAAGATGACCAAATTCAGGCCCTGGAAGGCTCTTTTATGCCGTTGATCGAGCAAAATAATAACATCCAGCTCGTGATTGATTTTTCAAATGTCAAGTTCCTGACCAGTTCGGTGCTTGGCCTGTTGATTCGCATCAGCAAGAAAGTCTACGAGCAGGAGGGCAAGCTGCGGCTGTGCGCGATCGACCCGAAAATTCTCGATGTGTTTCGCATTACGCGGCTGGACAAGATATTTGAGATATTCCCCGATCAGGACGAGGCCCTGATCGGCCTGAAACGATAGCTCTATCGCGGAGATGGCGTGTTGCATTTGGAACAGTACAAATCGCTGAGTGTCAATCGGAGGCGCTAAGTCGGTGTCAAGCTCGGATACAGTCTGGCACAAGTCCTGGAATCTGCCCGGCAAACGCGCGGAAACCGAGGCGGTTTGCGTGGAAATCCTCGACGCTGCCCGACAACGCGCCTATCACGAAGACGAGCTGTTCGGGGTGTATCTGGCGCTGGAGGAGGCCTTTATGAATGCCGTCCAGCACGGCAATAGCGGCGATACCGAGAAACGTGTACGGATCGAAAGTCTGGTCACCTCGGACAAAATCGACGTGTCCATCACCGATGAGGGCACCGGCTTCAACCCCAACGGCCTGCCCGATCCCCGCCAGGGCGACAATTTATACAAATGCTCCGGCCGCGGCGTCCTGCTGATTCGCGCGTATATGGATATCGTGGAATACAACGAACGCGGCAACTGCGTGCATATGGTAAAATTTCGCGACAAGGAAGGCCGCATCCGAAAAGCCCTGTATTCAGAATAACCCCCACAAAATCTATATTTTCACTTTTTTTGTCATTTTCCGCATTTTTTCCCTCAGCGGCTCTTTCTTTTTGCCGACCTTCAATGTGGTATGGAACAATTGTACAGAGAAATTTTGGATTGCTCGGGTCTTCTGATAGATCAGGTTCGCGGTCAGTTGTTCGGCCGTCTGGAGCCGGACGGGCCGGTCTTGATTGTTGCTGACACCCGGCGGCAGTGCAAGACCAGCCACCCGGGACGGGCAGGGGTCTTGCTCAGCGATAATGCCCTCTGGATTGATCTGATCTGTGATCGTTTGGATGACGGAGAGGATCCGCTGATTCTGCCGGTCAACGGCGGGTGTGTCGCGGCCTGTCAGTTGCTCACCGAACGGACGCATTGCGGCTATCTGCTGGTGTATCTGGAAGGCTACACCCCCCAAACCGCAGAGGCCAACCGGCTGCTGTTTGAGCTGATCTTTGCCCAGGCCGAGGCGACCTGCGAGCTGATCGAGAAAAACAACCAGCTCCATCACCTGCAATTGGTCCACCTGAGCCGCTCGTCGCAAACGGCCGGTCTATCGCGCTGAAGATACCCAATGCGGTGTCAGCTACGCGATTTCGCGATCTTCGTCGTCGTCCTGGTCTTCTTTCAGGGCGTCCAGGCTTTCCATCCCTTCCTGGCCCGGCTCGACATCGCCGGCCTGCTGCTCTTGCTCGTCGTCCTCGTCGTCGTCGTCGGCCTCCACAATCGGCCTGTCACGGTCAAGCGGTCGGCTCCTGAAGTTGCGATGATTGAACCGTCCGTCTTTGTTTTCGAGCATTTGGGCGTATTCGAGGCTGTAGCGTGTCCAGGGGATGGCCTCAAGACGCCGACTTTCTATCGGAATGCCCAGCCCTTCACAGATGCCGAATTCGCCGGTTTCGATGCGTTTGAGGGCCTGCTGGATCTCGGCCAGTATTTTCTTTTCCTCGGCCACCAGCTCCAGCCCGAACTCCTGCTCAAAGCTGTCCGTGCCGATATCGGCCATATGCACCGGCATGCTGGACAGCTCGCCGCCGCCCTGAAAAATATTCTCTTCCATGCTCGTCACATCGCCGACGATCTCTTTCCACTTTTCAAGCAGCAGCCTGCGATATTTTTCAAGATCGCGTTTGGGCAATCGCTTTGTCGTCTTCTTTTTCGCCATAATGTTTCCGATTTCACTCCATTATTCAAGGTTTCTGAACACACGCTCCCTATATATCGCGGGAATTATAGGGGTTTCTTTAGATTAAACAACCGTCTTTTTAACTTTTTCCTGAATCTCGAACCTGTTTTGAATAGTCGATCCACTTAATCGTCTTTAGTCTCCGCGTTGATTCGGGAATGCTATACGCTGCATTGTCGCAAACAGATCAGAATTTTATATAAGGTTTTCCCTGATTGTGGGAAATAACCCGTATTCTTTCAGTAATTTCAGTTGTTTTTGGGTTGTGATGTGTCAGTTGTTGCGTATAATCTCCCCTTTTGGCTGCTAATCATAATTTGCGACTTAAATTGCCGTTGATGGGCAAGGAGAATGTATTATGGTAAATCTTGTGCCGACAAAGATTTTTTTAACCAAAGGCGTCGGTCAGCACAAATACAGGCTAAGATCGTTCGAGGACGCGCTGCGTCAGGCCGGGGTTGCTCAGCAGAACCTGGTGCAGATTTCCTCGATTTTGCCGCCGAAATGTAAGATTATCAGCCGAAATGAGGGCGTCAAGCAGCTTGTGCCCGGATCAATTTGCTTTTGCGTTCTGGCGCGTTGCGACACCAACGAGCATGGGCGTCTGGTTGCTTCCTCGGTGGGGGTTGCTATCCCGAAAGACCGGGACAAATGGGGATATTTGAGCGAAGTGCACGGCCACGGAATGAATAAGCGCGAGGCCGAGGATACGGCTGAGGACCTGGCGGCCGAGATGTTGGGGACAACGCTTGGGGTTGACGTAAATCCCGATCTGGCGTGGTCGGAAAAGGAGCAGGCTTATAAATCCAGCGGCCTGTTCATCAACACGAGCAACATTACCCAGACCGCCCGCGGCGTTAAAGATATGTGGACGACCACGGTGGCGCTGGCGGTGTGCTTGTTTGACTGAGCGCTGTGTCGATGTCCAGCCAGATGCTCCAATTTGGTGACTTTGCGCCGGAATTTCGCGATCCGCACACCGCGCGCGTGGTGGTGCTGCCGGTTGCCTATGACGGGACAAGTACGTGGGTCAAGGGGGCCGATCGCGGCCCGGCGGCCATTCTCAAGGCCTCGTATAATCTTGAATTTTATGACATTCAAACCGGCCGCGAGGTGTTTCGTGAAGGCATTTTTACCGATGCGCCGCTGGACGGGTTCGCCTCGGTCGACACTATGGTTGCCGCGGTTCATCAGGCCGTCCGCTACTGGTTGGGCAAGGACAAATTTCCGGTCCTGCTCGGCGGCGAACACTCGGTCAGCATCGGCGCCTTTACCGCCGCAGCCGAGGCCTTCGAAAATCTGACCATCCTGCAGATCGACGCCCACGCCGATCTGCGCGACACCTACCACGGCAGCCGGTATAACCATGCCTGTGTGATGGCACGCGCCAAAGAGATGTGCCCCATCGTCCAAGTCGGCATTCGCAGTATGGATAAGGCAGAATTGTCAAATATGGATAGAGATCGTGTGTTTTTTGCCCATCAGATAAGCGAACTGCCGCGTCGTCAATGGATCGATCAGGTCGTGTCGCGCCTCAGCGAGAATGTCTATTTGACCATCGATCTGGATGGCTTCGATCCGTCGGTGATGCCCGCCACCGGCACGCCGGAGCCGGGTGGGCTGGGATGGTACGATGTGGTTGAGCTGATTCGGGCGGTGTGTACCGAAAAAAAACTCGTCGGCTTTGACGTCGTGGAACTGTGCCCGCATGAGGCCCACTGGGGGGCCGATTTTCTGGCCGCCAAGCTGGTCTATACGACGTTGACCGCAGCGATTGGCCGTTAAGACGACCGATTAAATGCGGTACGAGCCTCCGATAATTCGACTATTTTCAGGCGAGTCTAAAGAAATCCGACCTGTTTTCCCGATGCTATAGTAATAGAGGAACAGGCGATGGGGTGTGCTCATACTGCCGAGGCGGCGTTTAGGAAATTTATACAACACGGCCACGATGGCCGAGCTGCATAAAACAATTTTTGGTACTCTGGAGTGATTATGAAGTGTACGCGTTTATGGTTAGGTCTCCTGGCGGCCATACTGGCCTTTAGCGGCTGTCGAACCGCCGAAATGGTTGAAGCTCCCGATTACGAGCGGCCGCTGCCGCCGGGCCAGTATGCCCTGCGAAAGATTACGGATCCGGACATGATCCCCAACTTCAGTTTTGCCTGCTACAGCACCCTGAATCTGCGGCGGGCGATTGATCACAGTCTCAGCTATATGTCCAAACCCTCCAGCCAGGCATTTTTCCCGAGCAACGGCATCAGTCACGATCATGTCGTCGCCAGCCTGAGGGCCTTCGGCGAACTGCTGGATCAGGGCCTGATCGGGCGCCCGCTGGAGGCGGCAATTCGCGAGCGATTCGATTTTTATATGTCGGTCGGCTGGGACAACCAGGGGACGGTGCTGTTTACCGGTTACTACACCCCGATTTTTGACGGGTCCATGACCCGCACCGAGACGTTCCGCTATCCGCTGTATGCCCAGCCGGACGACCTGGTCAAAGGCGATGACGGTGAAATACTGGGACGCGACCTTGGCGGCGGAGCGATTGGGCCGTATCCCTCGCGGCGGGAAATCGAGCAGTCCGGTATGCTCGCAGGTCAGGAGATTGCCTGGCTGGCCGATCCGTTTGAGGTCTATATCGCCCATGTCCAGGGCTCGGCCAAGCTGCGGCTGCCGGACGGCAGCCTGACCACGCTGGGCTATGCCGCCACCAACGGCCACGAATACCAAAGTGTCGGACGCAAGATGATCGACGACGGCATTGTCTCCTCGACGGGCCTGAGCCTGCAGGCGATGATCAATCATTTCAAGGCCAATCCCGATCAGATCGATCGATACGTCTATCACAATCCGCGTTTTGTCTTTTTCCGAGTGGGCCAGGGCACGCCGCGCGGCAGCCTGAACGAGCCGGTTATTCCGATGCGTACCATCGCCACCGACAAGGCCATCTATCCGCGCGGGGCGATGACACTGCTCAAGACACGTCTGCCGCGCCCGGTCGGCGGAGCGATCACCAAGGCGCCGTACACCGGTTTTGCACTGGATCAGGATACCGGCGGGGCCATCCGGGCACCGGGACGCTGTGATGTCTATATGGGCGTCGGCGATCAGGCCGGACAAATGGCCGGTCAGGTCTATGAAGAGGGATTTCTCTATTACCTGTTTCTCAAGCCCGAACACCTGTAAACACTACATTATAACAGCAGGACCTCGATGGATATCAAACTGCGATTTCTCGGTGCGGCCGAAAACGTGACCGGCTCGCGATCACTGCTGGAGTTTAACCACTCCAGGGTGATGATCGATTGCGGCCTTTACCAGGAACGGGATCTGCGTTATCGTAACTGGGAGGACTTTGGCGTCGAGCCGTCCGAGGTGGAAGCGATTTTGCTGACCCACGCCCACCTGGACCATTGCGGTCTGATCCCCAAATTCGTCAAGGAAGGCTTCAACGGGCGCATTTACGCCACCGAGGCCACGGCGGAAATCGCCAAGATTGTTCTGCTGGACGCCGGCAAGCTGCAGGAAGAAGACGCCGAGTTCAAGAAGAAACGTCATAAACGCGAAGGGCGCCAGGGGCCGTATCCGGTCAAACCGCTTTATACGGTTGAAGATGCCGAGGCGAGTTTCGCTTTGTTTCGTCCGATCAAATTCAAAGAGGTCATTCCCATCGGCGACGGAATTGAGGCCAGTTTTCATACCGCCGGCCACATCTTGG
>SKKI01000080.1 GCA_007121565.1 Phycisphaerae bacterium | reverse complement strand
TGTTTTGCCTCAGTTGGAATTGGACAAATCCTTTAAAAGTGTTATTCTTTTGTGGGCATTTTTGAAAGGGATTTGGTATAAGCAAGCAACGTAGACGATTTGGGGCGTCGCCATGTGCCGATGCCGTCCCACCACATCGCCGCATAATCGACACATCTGTCCTGTTCGTTGCGGCCCAGGCGGTCACAAATCATCTTATGGACAAACTGCATACAGGCCATCTGCCCCATCTGCCAGGCCTTGGCGCCGAGGTCGGTGGTTTTGGCCTGAATCTGGTGCAGTTGATCGGCCGTGCCGCAGAACAGTGCTGCCAGTTCATCGGCGGCATCCCGAAACTGCTCATCCCAAGTGCGCTTCAAGTCCTGTTCCCGTTTCTGCAGCGAGGTAAGCAGCGCGGCGTTTTCCTGCTGGATACGCGTTTTTTCGGCCTTGATTTTGGCCAGGCGCTGATTTCGATGCCGAACGCTTTGCGGCAGGACCGATTCGATCAGCCCGACGCCGGAATCTACGACCACCCAGATTACGAACGTCATGACCAGCGTCCCTTCGGCGATGATGCGGACGATTGCGGCCGGCTCATAGATGCCTGTGATGCAAAGCAGGCCTGCCGCTGCCCCCAGAAAAGGAGATGCGTCATACAACAGCAGGTACGCCGGCGTGGTCGACAAGGGATGTTCCTGGGCAAACTGGGCACGTACCACACCGCGAAACAGGGCGAACAGATAAACCGCCAGCAGGAACACACCCAAAACCACCCCATAGCCGGACAGTGAAAAGATCACCCACCACTGCACGCCCGCCTGGCGCAGCGCGATGACCAGCAGCGCAGCGGCGCAGATGATAAACCACAGGGTTCCTGCAATATGAATGCGTTTTAAAAATCGCTGCATGTTCATCGTATCAGTCATATCTCTAAACGCCGATGGATTCTGCGACCGAAAAATCAATCTTACGGCCCCACACCCCATGTCGTCGCGGCGCGTCCGGCCTGGAAGATCGGCCCGACAATTTCGCCGAGTGTCATGCCGATAGCCGCAAAGACTGTCGGCGGCACGTAGATAATATCGCCTTCCTGCAATAGCACAATCTGATCGGTGCGTCCGCGAATCACCATATCGCGGTAGTCCAGGCGGAATATTCTGGACCGCTCGGCGTCCCCATACCCCGGCCGAATGACCTGGATCTGTTCCTTCCAGGCATAATCGGTGGGAATCGCCCGGGCCAGGGCCGACAGCGTGGTTTCCCGTCCGGTAAATATCTGAGCCCCCTGATGGCGGACTTGTCCCAAGACGTAATAGAGCTTGCTGCGATTTTCGACGCGGACATCGATGGGGTAGTCGCCGGTCAGCTTATACAGTTCCGAAAGCCGCTCGGCGATCATCTCGGCGACCTGCCGCGGTGTCTTTCCCGCGACGGGAATTTCCCCGATTTTTTCGTAGGAGATAAAGCCGTCAGGTCGGATGTCCTGAGTTTCTCCCGCGGCCAGCTCGGGTACGTCGGTGGCGACGACCGTGATGCGGTCGGGCGGCTGGATAATATAATCCTCGCCGGTTACATCGGCTTCGTCGGGACGCAAAAAGACTTCAATGTCTTGCGGCTGCGCGGCAAAACAACCGCCTAACAGGACCATCACAACAGACAAGGCTGTTGCCGCCAATAGGGTGCGTACTGCCATAGGATGTCTCCTTGTACATCAAAAATTATTTCTCCATGTTCAACTCCGAGATTTCAGATATCCTAACATATCAGACTCAATCTGTCAATAAAATAATTATATTTCCGAAAAATTACAAAACGGACATACTAAGTCGCCGAAAATGTTTTGCTTGCAATTGGACGCGATGGGGGTTAGACTTTGTGATTCGGCTCGGGGTGTAGCTCAGCTTGGCTAGAGCGCCTGGTTTGGGACCAGGAGGTCGCAGGTTCGAATCCTGTCACCCCGACTGCCTTTAAGTAGACAGATAAGGAGCATATTAAGATAAGAGGTGATATTATGAGACAGATGCGATTTCCGGATTCTGAGTACAATGTCGATATCGACGAGGTGTTGGCAAAAATTCGTCGCTTTCGGGGTATTATTCTGGCTGGGATCATTCTGCTGGCGGTTGCGGTGGCGGTGCTGACGATGATTTACACCGTCCAGCCGGAAGAGCAGGCCGTGGTTAAGCGGTTTGGGGCGGTGATCAAAACGACCGGGCCCGGGCTTCACTTCAAGCTGCCTTTCGGGATCGACCAGGTCCAGCATGTCGCGACCGAGCGGGTGCTCAAAGAGGAATTCGGCTTTCGAACCGAACAGACCGGCCAGCCGACGCGGTATGTCGATCAGGCCTTCCCCGACGAATCGCTGATGCTCTCGGGCGATCTGAACATTATCGATGTCGAATGGGTTGTTCAGTACCGCATCGCCGACCCCATCAAGTTCCTGTACAGTATGCGCGAACCTGTCCGAACGCTTCGCGACATTTCCGAATCCGTCATGCGGCGGGTGGTCGGCAATAACCTGGGCAGCGAAATTCTGACCATTGCCCGTGTGAATATCGCCAACAGCACACGCGAGGAAATACAGGACGCGATGCGGCGGTACGAGACGGGCATTCATGTCGTCACCGTGGAGCTTCAGAATGTCGTGCCGCCTCAGGCGGTTCAGCCGGCGTTTAACGAGGTTAACGAGGCTCGCCAGGAACAGGAGCGTATGATCAACGAAGCGAACCGGCAACGTAATGAAGCCATTCCCCGTGCCCGCGGCTCAGCGAACCGGATCATCGATGAGGCAGAGGGCTACGCCGTGGAGCGCACCAATATGGCATTGGGCGAGGCCGCGCGGTTTAAAGCCATCTTCGAAGATTATCAGCAGGCCCCCGAGGTCACCCGTCGGCGGATGTATCTGGAGACCTTGACCGAGATCTTGCCGCAGGTTGGCTCGGTGCTGGTGATGCAGGACGGCACAGGCGCGCCGCTGCCATTGCTGCACCTTCAAGAGGGCCATATGCCCAAGGAGATAAATCAATGAGATACACACATAAACATGCTCCCATTATTACGGTCGGCCTTGTCGTCGGCCTTGTCGTGATCGCGGTGATTCTCAGCGGCACGTTGTTTGTGATCGATCAGGCCGAGCAGGGGATTCTCGTTCAGTTTGGCCGGCCCGTCGGCGAGGTTGTCACCGAACCGGGGCTGCACTGGAAAGTGCCGTTTATCCAGGAAGTGCGGCGGTTTGACAAACGCCTGCTGGCCTGGGACGGCGAGGTCAGCCAGATTCCCACGCTGGGGCGTGAGTTTATCGTGGTCGATACCACCGCGCGCTGGCGGATTGTCGAGCCGCTGCAATTTCTCCGCTCAGTGCGCGATGAGTCCGGGGCGCGGGCGCGGCTGGATGACATCATTGACTCGGTGGTGCGCGATATTGTTTCGGGAGCCGATCTGGAAGAGATTGTCCGCTCACACGACTGGGATGTGGATATTGATGAGCTGGATGATGAAGCACTGATCCGAGAGGATGTGGACCTGGAAAGCCCTAAAATGGGGCGTGAACGTCTTGAGCAGCAGATGCTGGCGTCGGCCTCGCGGCTGATGCCGGAGATGGGGATTGAAATCGCCGATGTTCGCATCAAGCGCATCAATTACATCGATTCCGTCCGGCGGCAGGTCGAAAGCCGGATGATTGCCGAACGGCAGAGCATCGCGGCGCGTTTCCGTTCGGAAGGCGAGGGCCGCAGTCAGGAGATTCTGGGGCAGATGGAACGCCAGTTGCTTCAGATTCGGTCCGAGGCCGAGCGGCAGGCCCAGGAGATTCGCGGCAAGGCCGATGCCGAGGCGACGCGCATTTACGGCCAGGCGTATGGTCTTGATCCTGAGTTCTTCGCGTTTTTCCGTACGCTGGAAAGTTATAACGCCCTCGGCGAGAATACCACGCTTCTGATCGGTGCCGATGCGGAGTTTTTCCATTATCTCGAATCCTCCGGTCAGCCGGAACCGTAAGCGGCTTAGGGGCCGAAATATCCCGGCATCAAAAGCAGGTCCGCTTCGGTGCGGGTTTCGAGCGTGTTCAGCAGTCTGCCGGCTTTGGCTGCGCTTTGCAGCAGTTGGAAGTGCAGACGATAGTCCTCTTGCGGCGGTTGGTTGATTGAGATGCGCTGGCCGATAAGCTGCACGAATTTTTTTGACCGTGGATAGGTCTCCACCCGTACCGGCACCTCCTTACCCAATCCGGCTTCTGTCCGGGCTGTTTCAATCGCCTTTTGCAGACCGCCCAGTGCATCTACCAGCCCGTGTTTTTTGGCATCGGCGCCGCTCCATACCCGCCCCTTTGCCAGTTGCAGTACCTCTTCGAGCGGCATCTGCCGGGAGTGGGCGACTTTTCGGGTAAAGTCGTCGTAAACCCAGTCCAGCAGTTCCTGGAGCTTTTGCCATTGGGCGTCCGTAAAATCGGCCACAGGGCTCCACATGGTGGCGTTTGGGCCGATATGGATTTCGTCCCACTTGACACCGATCCGTTCTTGCCAGAACCGACGCGTGATCATTTTGCCGCCGCCGACGCCGATGGAACCGGTGACGGTTGTCGGATCGGCCAGGACCTTGCTGGCGGCTGTGGCGATGTAGTAGCCGCCTGAGGCGGCCACGTTGCCCATGGAGACAATGACGGGTGTGCCGGATTTTTTGGCCGCGAGGACCTCGCGCCATACAGCGTCGCCGGCCACATGCGATCCGCCGGGCGAATCGATACGCAGCACGATGGCTTTGACGCGTTTATTTTTGACGGCCGCTTTGAGCGCGGCGGTAACCGAATCGCTGCCCATAGAAAATGTCCCGTACATGGGATCGTAGCGGCTGATGCCGGAATGCAGATGGCCTGTTCCGTAAATCAGCGCGATGGTGGGCGCCTGCCGGACAGCGGCGCTGCGACGGCACAGCAGGTATTTAGCGAGGGCGACCGGCGGCTTGTCGCCGATGACCGCTTTGACTTTTTCGTAAAGCTGATCCCGGTACAGCAAGTCATCGACAAGCTTCAGTTCGAGGGCCTGGTGGCTCAAAAAGGGCCCCTGGTCGATCAATTCTTTAAGGGCCGATTTGTCCATCTTCCGCGACTCTGCGATGCCGTCGAGGAGCTGATCATACTGGGACTCAAGAAGGCGCTGCATGGCTTCTTTGTGCGGCTCGTTGAAGCCGTCCTCGGTGAAGGCGTATTTGAACTGTTTATACTCCTGACGCGTGTCCAGTTGCGGCTGCAGCCCGGCCCGGTTCAGGGCGTCTCGAAAAAACGGGGCGCTGTACATCATCCCGGCCAGGTTCAACTGGCCCGACGGCTGCAGGTACACCGCATCAAAGCCGGTTGCCAGGTAATAGGAGGCCAGTGCCGAGCCGCTTTGGCCGAAGGTTTCGGCAAAGGCGTAGGCAAACTTGCCCTGCTTGCCGAAGGCGGCGATGGCCTGGCGAATTTCCTGAACGGCTGCCAGGCCCATCAACGAGCCGGCGGGGTCTTTCAGGCTGATTCTGGCGACCAGTCCTTTGACGCGTTTATCGGCCCCGGCCAATTCGATGGCCCGGAGAATATCGTAAACCGACTTTTTGTGCGGCATGAACCACGTTGTGCCGGGATGCCGGGGAATATATTCAACCAGCGGCTTGGTCAGATCCAGCTCAAGGACGATGGTTTTCGGCAGGCGGATTTTGATCCTGACGATAATCAGCCACAGAATGTACAGGACCAGTAAACCGGCTATCAGTGCGAAAAAGCCGGAGAGCAAATTCAAGAGAAAACTTTCGACCCATGTCTGTCCTATCATGATTCACGTCTCCCGTCCGGTGTTATCACTTATTTTTGATGTTTTCGGTTTAACGATCAGTATACCGTGTTGGCGTCAATTTCTCAATCAGCATTCGTTGGCTTCAGCAAAACCCCTATCTAAATATAGTAATACTCCTTATCTTTTATTCTGCA
>SKKI01000133.1 GCA_007121565.1 Phycisphaerae bacterium | reverse complement strand
TCCACCCACAGCGTATCGTAGTGGATACGTCCTCCGATGCGAAGCTGCACGGCCCTGTCCTGTGTCTCGAACCGCAGGCCGTCGCTCCAGAACGCCCGCAAATCATTGGGGCGTGCGGCAGCCGGGGTCTCGGCCTGCTTTTGCTCCAGCTCAGTTAACCGGGATTGCATCTGGCGCAGAATACGGTCCTGCTGCTGTATTTCTCTGCGCAATTCACTGACCTCGTCGGCGTTGACCATGCCAACCAGACCGGCTGCGACCACCGCAGCGAGAAACCACGTTGTCCTGTTCTGAACCATTTGGTACCTCCATGAAAAAAACCTTATTTCTGTGCCGCATCCAAACCGTTTTGGATGCCGGGCGTGATGATGGTAAGGTACAGGCACTTTATGAGATAAGTATTAGCGATGTGTTAATTTGCCGCTAACCTGGATGGCCCGGTCGGCAGGTGAAGCGTGAAGGTGCTGCCTTCGTTCGGACGGCTTTCGACGCTGATCTGTCCTTTGTGGTAGTGGATGACATGCTTGACAATCGACAGCCCCAGGCCGGTGCCGCCCAATGTGCGGCTGCGGGCCTTATCGACACGGTAAAACCGCTCAAACAGTCGCGGCAGGTGCTCGGCGGCAATCCCGCAGCCTTGATCGCGCACCGAGATCAGCACTTCATTCTCCGCACAGGATGCCTGGACATGAACCGCGCCGCCGGGACTGCTGTATTTGACGGCATTGTCGATGAGATTGACCACCGCCTGCTCCAGCAGCGACGCGTTGACCGGCGCCTCGAGGGCGTCCTGACAGGTGATCTGAATCTGGATATCTTTGTCTGTTGCGGCGGGTCTGCACAAGTCCGCCGCGGCGGTCAATATTGTTTTGATGTGGCAAGGGGAGATATCCAGTTGCTCGTCCTCGCTTTGCTGCTCGACACGGGACAGGGTCAGCAGATCGTCGATGATCGAGTCCAGCCGATGCGCCTGGCGCGCGATGATCTCCAGGAAGCGGCGACAGTCCTCAGGGTTGTCTTTGGCCCCGTCCAGCAGGGTTTCAATGAAGCCTTTGATTGAGGTGATCGGTGTCTTCAACTCGTGTGAGACATTGGCCACAAAATCGCGTCGTATCTGTTCCAGGCGATGGATGCGAGTGATATCGTTTAAAACGACCAGCGCGCCGATGGGGTCGTCCGCCGCGCTGCGCAGCGGTGCGCCATGAACGTGCAGATGGCATTCAAGCTCTGTACCGGGCTGGATGACCATCTGCTCTTCAATCGGTTCGATGCTGTCCATCGCTCGCCGGATAAAGCGCTGAAGCCTGGTGTTGCGCACAACCTCTTCAAGCGTCAGGTCAACATCTTTTTGGGGATCGATGTTGAGCATCTCGGCCGCCGCGTCATTGACGCTGATCAATCGCCCGTTCGTATCCACTGCCAGCACCCCTTCCACCATACTGCTCAGTACGGCCTGCTGTTCATTGCGCTGCTGCATAATGGAGCGGATGCGATCGTCAAGCTGGGCGGCCATTTGATTCATCGACGCGGCCAGTGTACCGATCTCGTCCGATGACGCCGCGGGCAGGCGATGGCTTAAATCCCCGGCGGCAAAACGCATCGCTCCACGCCGCAACTGCTCCAGCGGGCGGCTGATCTTCCACGACAGGGCAAAACTGACGACGGCCAGCAAAAGGGCAATCACGAGACCGTAACGAAACATTCGGGACATCATTCGCCTGGTCGTATAATGCAGATCAACCAGGGGCACCGCCACCCGCAAAACCGCAGCCGTTCGACCGTCATCGACCAGCGGCAGGCCGACATACAACAGCTCCTGCTGAAGGGTTCGACTGGTACGAATGTCCGAGCCGGTACGCCCGTCCAGGGCCGCCTGCACCTCGGGACGCATCAGATGGTTTTCCATCACTTCCGGGTCCTGGTCGGAATCGGCCAGCACATTTCCCTGGAGATCAATCAGCGTATAGCGATATCCCGTGCTGTCGCGCAGTGCGTCGCAGGCCGCCTGCATCGCGTTGTGGGAATCCGTGCCGAGAATTTCTTCAAAGTAATGCCGGGCAGCATGCACCAAGTGCTCTAATTGAACCTGCTTTTCATGTCGATAGAAATCTCTGAAAAGCTGCGAGACATGCCAGGAAATTGCCGACAGACCTGCCACGATGACCAGAATAAATGTCGGGAAAACCTGCCAGAGCAGCCGCCGTTTCATCGTTACGCTTCCTCAAAGCGGTAACCGACGCCGCGAACCGTCTCGATGTATTTGCCCGCCGTGCCAAGCTTTCTGCGCAGACCGACAACCTGCACATCAATCGAGCGGTCGGTGACGGGATAGTCATTGCCGTGAATCGCATCGACAATCTGATAGCGGGTAAAGACCCACCCGGGCCGGGCCGCCAGGAAGCGCAGCAGATTGAACTCAGTGCTGGTCAGCTTGACCTGCTTGCCGCGGACCAGAACACGGTGCCGGCCGGGGTCGATTTCGATGTCATGGATGCGAAGCGGTGTCGTATCCGTCTGGTCCGGTACGTCGTGCCGCCGCAACACCGCCTTGACCCGGGCCAGCAGGACGCGCGGGCTGAAGGGCTTGGTGATGTAGTCGTCGGCCCCCATCTCCAGCCCGGTCACGATGTCGGCCTCGGTGCCCTTGGCCGTCAGCATAATCACCGGAATCGCGGCGGTCTCGGGATCGGCCTTGATCAACCTGCAGACCTCAAGCCCGTCGATCTCAGGCAGCATTAAATCCAGCAAAACAAGGTCGGGGACACCTGTTTTCGATTTACCCAACCCCGCCCGGCCGGTCGTCGCACAATCGGTCAGATAACCGTCCTTTTCCAGATTGTAGCGTACCAGTTCAAGGACATCTTCTTCGTCCTCAACAATCAAAATTTTCTCATGTGACATAGCCAGTCCTGTCCGAAGTAACTTTTCTAAGCGCCGGCAATATGCCACAATTATGTTAAAATAATGTTAGAAATCAATTAGCTTTCCGTTCAAATCCTATTTTCGCAAAAGATTTAATGTCCAATTGGATAAGGAAGAGGCGGCCGCATGAAGGGCTCCGCATCGGTTCGGGTCAAGTCTATCCCGAGCGCTTTGGCGTTAGAGCGTGTCGCAGGGTTCGCTGCAACTGAGCGAGCGGTAGCGCAAAGCGACGACAACACAGCCCTGCACCACACGGGTCAGCAGGCGGATGGTCTTGTTGTGGGCGGCATCATCGCTCCAGGCCGACGGCTTGACCAGCAGCGACTCGTCGAGGCTGGAAAAATACGCCAGGGCCCGCGGCGAGAGCATCGCCTTGATTTTGTCCAGCAAGGAGGCCAGTCTCTCGCCAAACTGCCTGCCGGCAGCGGGATCACCAGTTGACCTGTGCCGTAACGCGCAGCTTTCTGGACAGTAACCGGTCTTACGGCTAACCGCCGTTGCAGCAGGCTGGAGGGATATAAATCAGCTCCGGTGTCAGCCGGGCTTTAGTTCACAAAAAAAGCTTGACGCTGGACAGTGGGTAAAAAACATAAAAATGTTGATTTTTTCAATTTTTTTTGCCTGTCAGCCGATATAATGAGTAGAGCAGGCTCTTGTTTGAAAGGGATTTTTAAGTCCGCCGTGGCAAGGACTTTGCAATAGACAACCTCATGGATGAAAGGACACAGGTACCGGTATGAAACTTGCTAAGGATTATGACGAAGGTTTTTTCAATCCCTTTCAACTGGAAAGCTCGTCAACCGCCCGTGAGCGCAGGCGCAATTGCCGCCAGCGGCTGGAGTTATCGATCTTTTGCCAGAAGGTCGGCTCGCAGGACGGCCGACTGCTCAGCGGCAGCACCGTCAACGTCAGTCCCGGCGGCGCGCTGATTGCGATGCCCGGCGCGACCCTGCGGGACGGCGAGCTGGTCAGTGTCGAAATGGCGATGCCCTCGCGGCGCGGGCGTCGCGGGCGGGGATGTTTTTCAGGCTATGCGCGGGTCGTTCGCATCGACGATACCGCCCGCAGCACCGACAACCGGAACCACATCGCCCTGGAGTTCTGCGAGTCGTCGCGGCTTGGCTTTTAGCTCGCGATCACCGTCCTGGATCACAAATCACTGACTTCTATCGCATTCTAAACCGGCCCAAGGCCCCCACATAACGGATTGTACAGGGTGCAAAAAAGGCCTGACGGACTTATTGATAGAGAAACTCCGGCACGAGGTCGCGAAGGGTCTTGATGATGGTCTCGCGGTCCCCTTTGACGGCAATCGTGCCGAGCCGTTCGATGCCCTCGTGCAGGGTGTTGCGATCTTTGGGGATATTTTTCCACACGGCGATTTTGGGGTGGCGGGTCTGGAGCATATCTTCACCTTCGATGCTCAGCTCCTCAAAAAGCTTTTCGCCCGGCCGCAAGCCGGAAAATTCAATGTCGATATCCTCGCCGGGTCGAAAACCGCTCAGCGTGATCAGTTCCCGCGCCAGATCGACGATTTTGACCGGCTCGCCCATATCCAGCACAAAGATCTCGCCCCCTTCGCCCATCGCCGCGGCCTGAAGCACCAATTGACTGGCCTCCGGGATGGTCATAAAATACCGGCACATCTCAGGATGCGTAACGGTCACCGGCCCGCCGGCGGCAATCTGCTGCTTGAAAATCGGAATCACCGAGCCGTTGGAGCCGAGGACATTGCCGAACCGTACCGTGACAAACCGGGTCTTGCTGGTGGTGTTCAGGTCCTGGATATACATCTCGGCGACCCGCTTGGTGGTACCCATAATACTGGTGGGATTGACGGCCTTGTCGGTACTGATCATCACGAAACCGGCCGCCCCGAACGCATCGGCCGCGTCGGCGACGAAGCGGGTTCCCAGCACATTGTTTTTGACCGATTCGCCGGGGTTGCCCTCCATCAGCGGAACGTGTTTGTGTGCTGCGGCGTGGATGACAATTTCAGGGTGATACTGTGAAAATATCTGCTCAACGCGCGTTTTGTCGGTAATATCACAAATGACCGAATGCATCGGCACATCGGGGTAATCGCGTCGAAGCTCCCGTTCAATAAAAAACAGGGGATTTTCGGCCTGCTCGACCAGCAGCAGCGCCTTGGGCCGGAACGTGCACACCTGCCGGCACATTTCCGAGCCGATGGACCCGCCGGCGCCGGTCACCAGTATCGTGCGACCCTTGAGGTAATGTTCAATCTCGGCCAGGTCCAGCTTGACAACGTCGCGCCCCAGCAGGTCGTTGATGTCCACATTGCGCATCTGCGAGACCCGCAGCTTGCCGGAGGCGATGTCCATCAGTGACGGGACGGTGCTGAATCGCAGTTGGGTCCCCTGACAGACCTGCACCACACGGCGCAGTTGTTTATGGGTGGCGCTGGGCATGGCGATGGCGATCTCATCGACGTCATGTTTCTGGCAGATGTCCGGCATTTGATCCACGTTGCCCAGCACGGCAATGCCGTGAATGCTCATTCCCAGCTTGGCCGGATTGTCGTCAACGAAACCGACGACCTCGCACTGGACGTCCTTGCGGCGCAGCATCTCCCGCAGCAGCGCTTCGCCGGCATTGCCCGCGCCCACGATCAAAAACCGCCGCGCTGCGCCGCGTGTCTCGGCAAAAAATTCTTCATGATAAAGCCGGACCAGCATCCGGAGCCCTGCCAGCAGCATAATCGTCGTCAGCAAATCGAGCATAATTACGCCCTCGATCCTGCGCTGCACCTCCTTGAGCTCGACATGCCGCTGCGCCAGCTCCTGGTGTTCTTCGCTGTGGGTCGGATACTGCTCGGCGGCGGCCATGAGTTCGGTAATGCGGCTGACCTCGAGAATATCCTGAAGACCGGAAAGATTGGCCTGCTGCTGTTGTAATTGTCGTGCCTGTTCGACGCTGACCGCCTCGGCGATTCTCTCATCAAGCTGCTCAATGCGCTGGTTGACCGATTCGATCGC
Source organism: Phycisphaerae bacterium (assembly GCA_007121565.1). GTDB lineage: Bacteria > Planctomycetota > Phycisphaerae > Sedimentisphaerales > Anaerohalosphaeraceae > T3Sed10-213. Next base: position 12,910 of record SKKI01000133.1, on the reverse strand, counting down.
CGAGGCCGGTACAATATAACTGCCGAAAATGCCGTATCCATACCATAATGCCATCAGGATAATACTGCTGGCCAGGGCGGCCTTGGCAATCTGCATCAGGTCCGACAATCCCACATAACGCCACCATCCGCTGTATTGGCGAAAGTACCCAAAGACAATCAGCTTGACCGGAATGACGAACACCAGCAGAATCGGATACTGGTAAACGGCCCACTTCCGCAGAATCTGCATATTAAAGGCGAATAAAAACGCCAGTGCCATCGCTGCGGCAAAACAGGCTATGTGCGCCAGGGTAATCAAGCATCGTCGATACTTGAAAATACCCCCCGAAAAATCTTCGCCCGGCAGATCGGTCTGCGGTGGGACGGCAGATTCGCTTTGATTTGAAATCGTTGTTTTTTCCGGCATCGCTGCAATTCCCGTCAAGGTTGGCTTATGATTCACACCGCTCATTGATACCCGCATAAGCAAGCGGGATATAGATATCCTGGGGCTGAACCTGGTCGACCTTTTTTCGCATCAGGGCATACACAATCGTGGACGCGCAAAACACATAGCTGATGACGTAGGCCGCCAGCAAGCCGACCAGAAATAAAAAAAACAGGTACACAAAAAATCCGCCTATCGATTCGGACCAGGTAGCGGCCCCGGCCGTCTGGTTCATCAGTGAATACAGTGTGGGTCCCGACCAAAGCCGATCCAACTTCTCCATATCGCCGCCGACCAGGGTCATCCCGCCGGCCAGCAGCCCGTGGGTAACTTTCAACACCCAGAACACCAGCAGGCGCAGCACCACATAAAAAAACGTGCCAAAAAGACCAGCCCCAAAAATATAGAACAACATCCACAAAGGCCTGTTCAAGACATAACTGACCGCACGCCCGATGGCGTCCCGGCCGGAGGTGCCTTCATACGCAACCGCCGGAAACAGCAGCAAGCCGCCGGCCGTAGTGCCGACCACCATCGCCACGACCGCCAGCGACAGCAACGCCAGCACGCCAAACAGCAGCCCGATCAGCAGCTCCCCGGCCCAGGGAATCGCTCCCAGCATCCCGACAGCCATCACCAGAACAGCCGGCACGAGCATCAGGCCCGCAGGCAGCAGCGGCGCCGACAGCAGCGAGGCAAACTTTTGACGCGCAAAGCCAAGCGCCTCAAAAAAGCCCGGTTTTTCGTTACGCGCGTTCTCCAATGCCGCACACCGGCACACCCCGCCCCCGGCAAAGCACAGCACCACAAAGGAAAAGGTAAAGAAAATCGCGCTGTACCAGGGATGAAACCGAATCGCCCAGACAATCGCCCGCAGACAAAGCCACAAATTAATGAACACATGCTCCATATTGCTGAAAAAACTGGCCTGACCCAAGTCGAACAATTGGCGGCTTGCGTCATTGAAACGCCCGGATGAAAATGACCACAGCGTCGAAAACACCCCCTCTCGCGGAGCCTGACCCTGATGACGCTCTAAAAAGTCGTGTATACTATCGGCATCCAGCAGATACGCCTCAAGTTCTGTCCTGGTGGTCAGTGTTACTGCCCCGATTTGGCCGGAGCGCTTTTGCGTTGAATCGGGATGCACCACGACCGTACGGGTGCAGCGATCCAGAAGATAGCCGGCCAGGCCGATCGAAGCAACCGCCAGAAAGGCAATCGCCAGCTTGTTCGGCCCGATCGCCAGACGAAATGCGTGCGCCAGTTCCGGCAGCGCCAAATCTTCCCAGATTACGCGTAGCGAATAGCGGGCTGCCAAAGGCAGTCTCCTTTCGAAAAAACGGACATTTCAACGTGCTCGGCAAGGGCAAGCCCTTGTCTTTTCTGCTTTTATACCAGAGCTGCACAGAAAACACAACGCCTTATTTCAAACGATTACCCATCCGGAAAGCGGCTATTTTCGTCTCGACGCCGACGGAAAAATGCCTGAAGCTGGGCCTGGCAATCCGGCTGCAGCACATGGGCCGTTACCTCCAGGCGATGGTTAAGACGCGGATCCTGAACAATGTTATAAAGCGATCCGCAGGCACCCGTTTTGGGGTCGTCCGTGCCGTAAATCAGCCGATCCAGGCGGCCCAGCACCAACGCCCCGGCACACATCGGACACGGCTCCAGTGTCACATAGATTGTACAGCCGTGCAGCCGCCAGTTGCCGACAAACTCGGACGCCTGGGTCAACGCGATAATCTCGGCATGGGCTGTCGGATCGTTCAACTGCTGACGCTGATTGTAGGCCTTGGCAATCACCCGCCCCTCGAACACAATCACGCACCCAATCGGCACATCGCCGTTTTCCTCGGCAATAAAGGCCTGATCAATCGCCATCCGCATATACCGCTGATCTTCTTGGAGATCGGTCGAATGAATGTGTTGCTTCATAAAAATAGACTCCGTTTGGAAATCAGCGAGCGATCGCCTCGGCGATGCGCTGGGCTGCGTCCGGGCGGGCCGCTGCGCGGGCGGCCCGGGCCATCTGCCGGCGGCGAGGCTCATTGGTCATCAGGTCATGCAGGGTCGCCATCAGCGTTGCGGCGGTTTTGTGATTATCGCCGATAACGTCGTCCACGATCACCGCGCCGCCGGATTTGACCAGTTCTTCGGCGTTCAAAAGCTGGTGGTTGTCCTTGTGGTAGGGGTACGGCAGACACACTGCCGGGCGTCTGGCGGCGGCGTATTCGGCCACGCTGACCGCACCGGAGCGACCCACAATAATATCCGCCGCGGCATAGAGATCAGCCATCGCATCGACATAATCCACCGTATGCCAGGCAATCGCCGCACCTTCGGTCTCGGCCCGCACCGCCTGAAAATGCGATTGTCCGGTCAGATGGACCACCTGCCAGTCGTCGGCGTATGCGCCCAGTTCCGGCAACAGTTTGACCATCGCCTGGTTGATGCTCAGCGCCCCGCTGGATGCGCCGGTTATAAGCAGAACTCTTTTGTCCGGATCCAACCCAAGCGCCCGGCGGGCGGCCTCGGGATCGGGCGCGGCAAAATCAGCCCGCAAAGGGCAGCCCGCGGCCACGATCTTATCGCGATGTTTCGGGAAAAAATCACCCGTCCGATCAAACTGGGTGAAGATTGTTTTCGCATAGCGTGCCAGCAGCCGGTTGGCCTTGCCCGGGACATAATCGACATTGAGCATATAAACGGGAATCTTCAAGGCATGTGCGGCCAGAATCGCCGGCGCCGAGACAAACCCGCCCGTTCCAATCAGTGCGGCATGATCGCGCACAGGGCGCAGAACGTGTTTGACAAAAACATAACTTTTAAAAAATTCCGCGGCAAATTTCATAGCCTTAATCGGATGGGGCGAAAAGCCTGTTGCCGGCAGCGGGAAGAACGCGTAGCCCTGCCCGGCCAATATCCGCGCATCGACCTCGCGGCTGCTGCAAAAAAAGGCGATCTCCGCGTCCCGCTGCTGCCGGGTCAATTCCGCGGCGACCGCCAGGGCCGGGTAAATATGCCCGCCCGTGCCGCCGCCGGCAAAAAAGAACTGACTGCGTTGTGTATGTATAGAAACCATCATATCATCGTTTCATAAGAGCCACTGTCAATATTCGCCTGCATGTGGATGTTCAGTTGCAATCGGGCGTGCGCTCCTGTCGGGCAATGTTCAGCAAAATGCCCACCGCGGCACTGGTCAGCAGCAAACTGGTACCGCCGGCACTGATAAACGGCAGCGGAATGCCCTTGGTCGGCAGGACAACCGTTACCACGCCGATGTTAAAGGCCGCCTGAAGACTGACCGCCAGCACGATGCCGATCGCCAGCAGTTTGCCGCAGCGATCCGGGCAGCGCCACGCCGCAACCAGCCCCCAAAACGTAAACAGCACAAACAGCAGGATCACCACCACACAGGCGACAAAGCCCATCTCTTCTGCGATAATCGCGAAAATAAAGTCCGTCGTATCTTCGGGCAGATGGCCGTATTTGAGCACGCCCCGGCCCAGCCCCTTGCCCAGCAGGCCGCCGGTGCCGATGGCAATCAGCGATTGATGCGCCTGATAGGGCATGGTTTCGGGGTTAATAAAATTGGTGATCCGGTTAATCCGAGTCGGACTGGACAAAATCGCCGCCATAAACCCCGGCACCATCACCGGCAGCGGCGACAAAAAATGCCACCCCCTGGCCCCGCCGAACCAGAGCATAATCACCGCCACGCCGGCGATAAAGGCCGCGGTACCAAAATCCTCAATAATAATCAGCCCCACCGACAGCCCCACCACTGCACAGGCCGGGAGAAAACGCCTCCAGAACAGCCCCATGCTGTCGGCAAACCGGTCCGCATAGGCCGCCAGGAAGATGATCACCACCCATTTCGATAATTCCGAAGGCTGAAAGCTGACATACGCCGGCCCCGGCGCGATGTCCAGCCAGCGCCGGGAATAGTTGCGCTCCACCCCCCAAAGCAGCACCGCCACCAGCAGCAGGATGCTGACGACCAGCAGATACGGCGTCAAGGATCGCAGCGCCCGGCCCGGCTCAAAGCGAAACCACTGGTACGGAACCAGCGAGACCGCATACATAATCGCCACCGCCAGCGGGAAAAACACAAGCTGCTTGAGCACGGTCGAGTCGTAAAACCGCGACAGATCATACCCCCCGGTCACCGTCGCCCCGGCCGAGGAGACAAACACCGTCCCAATGGCCATCAGCAGAATCACGACCGATTCAATCCAGCGTTCAGGTGTTATTTGTTTCAGTGTAGTCTTCATGGTATTATTAATCTCTATCGGCAAAAAAGCCGCAAAACCCTTAAAAAAGCTGTACAATTTGCTCGTTTTATCGGAACTTGAGGCCAACCGGCAGGACAGGTCCCCGCAACAATAGATTAAGTTTGCTCTGTAAAGTACCGATTGCTACAATACGATTCAACTGTTGCATAATAAATTACGATTTCAGGAGATTTCTATGAAGCCGATACATTGTGTCGTAATAAGCCTGGGACTTCTGTTCAGTGTGACCCTTCTGGCCTCCGGCTGCGCAGAGCCTCAATCCGATGACGCCCTGATTCGTCGGGCGCGTCTGGTCGCCGATGAAAACATTGAGCTGCGTAAACAGCTTGAACAAAAAGACCGTCGCATTGCCCAACTGGAGCAGGAACTCCAGGACGCTCACGAAGAAATGCTGCGCATTACCGAGCAAACCGGACAGAACACCCGCCGCCTGCTTGAAATCACCGCTGAGGCCGAACGGCGCGCCGAACAGCTCCGCGAAGAAAATGAACGGCTCAAAGAACGGCTCGGCCGGCTTGAAAATTCCTGACCGCATTTTACCCTGAATCTGTTTTTGAATCCAACCCCGGACTTGTGCCTGACATAGAACGTCAACACACCCGGCACACCGCCCGTACCGCATCTTCCGGCAAGGCCGCATCGGCCTGGGCGTATCGCCGCCGAATGGCCGCGGCGACCAGGGCAACAAACATCGGCTGGGGCTGCAGCGGCCGGCTGGTCAATTCCGGATGGGCCTGTGTACCCATAAAAAACGGATGATCGGGCAATTCAAGAATCTGCATGATCGGCTGGGTCGGCGACTTGCCCGAAAAGACCAGTCCTTTCTGCTCAAGCGTATCGATATACTGCGGGTCCACCTCATACCGATGGCGAAACCGAAGCCGCACCGACTCGACCTTGCCGAACAGACGCCAGGCAAGGGTGTCGGGCTTAATGGTGACATCCTGGCCGCCCAGCCGCATATTGCCGCCGAGTCCCTCGATCTTTTTCTGTTCGGGCAGCACATCAATGACCGGCGCCTTGCACTGCGGATTGACCTCGGTGCTGTCGGCATCGCTGAGACCGCAGACGTTGCGGGCGTATTCGATCACCGCCGCCTGAAAGCCCAAACACAAACCCAGATAGGGGATATGATTCTCGCGCGCGTAGCGGACGCTTGAAATCTTGCCCTCCATCCCCCGCGACCCGAAGCCGCCGGGGACAATAATGCCGTCCACCTGGTTCAGCAGCCGGTCGGCGTTTTTATCCGTGACCTCAGAGGTCTCAATCCAGTTGACATTGACGGTGCAGCCCAGATGAATGCCGGCATGTTCCAGGGCGTTCAGGATTGAGGCATAGCTGTCGCGGACGGAGGTGTATTTGCCGGTGATGCCGATGGTCACTTCCTTATTTTCTTTGCCGAGCTTGTCGGTAAAGTCGCACCAACGCTCCCATTCTTTTCGCTCAAAACGAAGCTTGGTACGATCCTCAATGCGCAGCATCCGCAGCACCTCAAAGTCCAGCCCGCAGTCACGCAGCATCGCCGGAATCGAATAAATGCTGGCCGAGTCGTGCATACTGAAGACGCGCTCAGCCGGTACGTTGCCAAAGACACTGATTTTTTGAAGCGCTGTTTCGGTTACTTCATTCTCCGCCCGGCAGGCGATGATATCCGGCTGAATGCCGGTCTGCATCAACTGCTTGATGCCCAACTGGGCGGCCTTGGACTTCTGCTCGCCCAGGGCGTGCGGCTCAAGAATATACGTCAGCGCAACAAAACAGCAGCTATGCGGTCCTTCCTCATAGGCCAGCTCCCGCATCGCCTCGATGTAGAAGGCGTTTTCAAGATCGCCGACCGTGCCGCCGATTTCCACGAACACCACATCGGCATCGGCCTTGACCGCCAATTCACGCAGCCGCAATTTGACCTCGCCGGTCACATGCGGGATCATCTGCACATCACGCCCGAGGTATTCGCCGTGGCGCTCTTTGTCCAGCACCGAACGGTAAACCTGGCCGCTGGTGGAAAAATTGGCCCGCGTCAGATTCTGATCCAGCATCCGCTCGTACGTGCCCAAATCCATATCCGTTTCCATCCCGTCATCCAGTACGAACACCTCGCCGTGCCGAAACGGATTCAGCGTCCCCGAGTCAATATTCAGGTATCCTTCCAGCTTGATGGGCGCGACCTTAAGCCCCTTGTCCTGCAGCAGCTTGGCCAGACACGAGGAAAATATCCCCTTGCCCAACCCGCTCATCACCGTCCCGACGACAATGACATAACGGGTTTTTCCCTTTTGGTAGCCTTTCGGCAGCGGCAGAAAAAACTCATCCGTTGAAACACTGCCCAACTGTGCCAATATATGTTTGTTATCAGTCATAATGTCTTCTTCAAATAGGATAACGAATGTTTATATTTTTCCCAAATAATCAACCGTGCGACCAAGACTTTCCGAACACATTATTGCTTCATGGTAGTCCCATCGTTGATTGACAAACTCTATTAATCGGTGATTATAATTCGGTCCAACCTTTGCTGTCGTTCTGATATGCGGCACTATATCTTCTCGAATACTTTTTTTGCCTGACTTGCTTACAATCTCTAACAGCAGTTCTTTGGGGCTTTGGATGTGGTCTGAAATTTCAGGGATTTCGCTTTTTGAAATTCCTAAATAGTTCGAAAATGCACCTCGTGACGCCAACAGCCAAGACTCGACTTCTCTGACGGCTATGCGAAAATGCAAATTCGGATGCTTGTTATGAACAAACCAGTCACTAAGCAGCGACGGCGGGCATTCATATTCAGTATCCAAATCCACCAAAATCAAATAGGACATTCCCTTTGCGGCATTATTGAAGCCCATTAACTTACGCTTTATGTTTCCTTTTCCACCTGTACGATAATTAAGACCAATTTGACAACCCGGTCGGATCTCGGACAATAATCGTCGCAACACCACACCGGACAAGTCATCTTCAAAAACAAGATTGACAGGTCGATCAGACATCAAACAAAAACCCCTGCTGCATTGCCTTGGGTTCTGTTCTCGGTAATACCGCCTCGGCAATCGAAAAGCCTCCTTCCAAAAGCAAGCGAACTTCTTCAATATCAGAGGCAACCTTGATCTCGGTTCCCTCGACGGCAGGTGTGAGAACAAGCACTTCACTGCCATCAATACCCTTATCATCCAACAACTCGGCGCTGTGTGTACTCAAAATCACTTGCCTTGATTTCTTTTTTTGAAATTTATATATTATCGACGGTAATAATCGTACGATGGCCGCATTCAATGACAATTCCGGTTCTTCCATCAACAGAATATTATCGCTTTTTTCCATTAAGCTCCAGAAAAATGCCACTAACCGTAAAGTTCCGTCAGAAAACTGATCCTCACGCTGTTTAGCGCCTTGAGGACGCCAATGTTCATAGACTGCTTCCAAGTGAGGTATGCCCGCCTCATCTTTAATGTCAGTCAGTCGCCGCAATTGAGGGACTGCCTTAATCAAAGCATCCTCAATTTTTCGAAGCCTCGCCTTACGTGTTTTTTCGGGCGTGCGGGCTACGCGTTCCAGAAAATTGCGACCATAGGGATCCCCCGCAATATTGGGGCCGGAAAATGCTTCAGGGTTTCGCACCAATTGCGGAACTAAGTGTAAGTATAAAACACTATTTAAAAAATTAGCAATTTCCCTGAACTTCTCATTTGCACTAATTTGTTCCAAGTGGGTTTGGGTAAGTCGCAAATCATCCTGTCGATCTGAATCATCCGGTCGGTCCAGAATCAACTCACCGTTGTGCCAAATGCGCTCAAAACGAAGATAAGGCTGCCGACGTCCCCGAGGTTCTTGTGTAATCCCGATGGCATATCTCCACACAGGGGAAGTCTCAATCGATTCGGTATCGGATAAATGGACTTCAATTTCAATATCCGGCTCTTGACGCGCCGCCAAACACCGGATTTTTGACAGACCGCCTCGATCCTGTACGGCCTGCTGAAGTCCACCACCGGCCTTGACAACGTCTCTTAAAAAACGAAATACATCCAAAAAGTTGGACTTCCCACTCGCATTCGGTCCTGCGAGAAACATCCGATTGCGAAGTTTCACGTTCACATTTCTGAAATTTTTCCAGTTCTGCAATCTCAGTCCGGAAACATACATGGCTTATCCTTTTTCCGCATTTTTTTGTCGCTGCACAAACGCCTCGTACTGCTCCAGCGTGTCGATGCCGTCCCAGGCGCGCGGCACGGTGGCGGTCAGAATCCGAAACCCATTGTCCAGCGCCCGAAGCTGCTCGAGCTGTTCGCATTGTTCCAGGCGGCTCTTGGGCAGCGTGGTGTAAATCAGCAGAAACTCTTTGCGATAGGCATAGATGCCCAGATGACGCCGATACACATCCAACGGCCCGATACCCGCGCGGTCGCGGTCATACGGAATCGCCAGTCGCGAAAAATACAACGCGTAGCCCTTTTCGTCGGTCACACACTTGACAATATTAGGATTGGCAATGTCCCGTGCCGTATCAAACGGCGCCAGCAACGTCGCCATCTTCGCCTCCGGGCGCTCGGCCAGCAGCGCGGCGATCTGATCGATATAATCCGGCTCAACTTCCGGCTCGTCGGCCTGCAGATTGATGACAATATCGCAATCCCGCCCGGCCGCGACCTCGGCCACCCGGTCGGTGCCGCTCTGGTGCTCGGCGCCGGTCATCACGCACTGCGCCCCGAACTGCCGGCAGGCCTCCAGCACCCGCTCGTGGTCGGTGGCAATCAGCACCTCGCTGACACGTCGCGCCTGCAGCGCCCGTTCATAGGTGTGCTGTACAAGATATTTCCCTGTTTCTTTTGCAAGAACCTTGCCGCCCATCCGGCTTGACCCGTAACGGGCGGGGATGACCACGATTGTTTTCACTTATACCATACCTTGCAGCTTTTTTCCGGTTGACTGTTGAACCTCTCCAAAACATCCCGAATCCACTGCCGAAACATCATAGGACACCGGCCTGGCCCTGTCAACCTTGACTTTATGGCCGGCGCCGATGCGCGGTGAGATTTTTTTACGCCCGGCACTTTTCTTTTGACCGCTGACGGGGTACAATACCCCGTATAACTCAAACTAACCGATAAACGGCAACAATTTACCTTAACCAATGATGATTAAACATGTTGTAAGACATTCAAATCGTTCTTAAAAATGCTATCCGCCAAAGGCGGATTCCACAATTTTGACTTTTGCACTTTAATTTTTGACTTCTCAAGCTGACCATTGGTCAGGTTGAGTTATAAAACCAGCGATATTTGAGAAATGAGGATGCTATGGATCAGCCGCATTCAGTGGATGCGAAAATTTACCCGGCCGGCGAGGGGGCCTTTTTAAGCATTGCGGACATGCTGGCCTATTTTGAAAAAATGGGCGCGATGCGGGTCTCCGATCTGCATATCAAGATCGGAACGCAGCCGGCCTATCGGATCGACGGAGACCTGGTGCGCCTCAAAGGCGGGATTGTCACCGAAGCGATTGCCGAAAAACTGATTTTCCCGCTGCTCGGCGAAAAGAACATCGCCGCGCTGCGGCAGGACAGCACGGTCGATTGCTCCTACAAATACGGCACCCTGCAGTTTCGCATCAACGCATTTCTGGACAATGACGGGCTGACCGCGGCCATCCGCGCGCTGGGTACGGACATTCCGGTGCCGGAGAAAATCGGCTTTCCCAACACCGCCTGGCAGGACATCATCCGCCGCAAACAGGGCCTGTGTCTGTTTACCGGCATCACCGGCGCCGGCAAAAGCACCACCATCGCCTCGCTGATCCAGCGCATCAACGAAAATCGGGCCTGTCGGATTATCACGCTGGAGGATCCGATTGAATACATCTACCCCCAGCACAATTCCATGATTTCACAGCGGGAGCTGGGCCGCGACGTGGATCGGTTCGCCCACGGCCTGCGATCGATGATGCGCGAGGACCCGGACGTGATCTTTGTCGGCGAGATGCGCGACGCCGAGACGGTCTCGCTGGTCCTGACCGCCGCCGAGACCGGGCACCTGGTCTTTTCGACCCTCCACACGCGCGATGTGGTCGGCACGCTGACGCGCATTCTCGACTTTTTCCCCACCGACCGGCAGGATGAGGTGCGCAATCAGCTCTCGCTGGGCCTGCGGTATGTGGTCTGCCAGAAGCTCGTACCCCAAAAAGGCGGCAACGGCCGTATCGTCGCGATGGAAATCCTCAACAGCAACTACGCGGTGGCCAACCTCATTCGCAAAGGAAAATTCGAGCAGATTTACTCGCAGATGCAGGTCAAAACCAAAGATCAACCCGACGAACGGATGATTACCCTCGAGCGGCACCTGGCCCTTCTGGTCAAACAGGACCAGGTCGAACTGCTCGAAGCCCAGAAATGGGCCAACGACCTGAAAAGCTTCAATGATGCCCTTAAATCCGGTCCGTAATGTTTATTTTGTAAAATTCCGTGCCGGAGATGGTATCAGGCAAGACTCGACGGGTTTTCACCAGGCGATCCATCACAGGGCGTACGTTCTCCGGACTCAGCGACAGCCCTTTGCAGATATCCTCCAGCGAACAGGGACGGCGGCGCAGCATGGCCAGTATCGCCTCTGTCTGTCCAGCTTGCACATCGGCGGCACGCATGTCGTGAGGCGCAAAATCGGCGATAATCTCGGCCTTGGGATGCAGCTTTTCGGCGATGCGCTCCAGCTCATCGCGGCCAACCAGCAGCGCCTCCGGCGCCGTGACAGGGCGCACAGCGGTGTTAAGCTGAATGCGGTCGGGGCGGATTTTGGCGATCAGGCGGGCAATCTTTTCAATGCTGTCGTCGTCGGTATTGATGTCCTTGCAGAAAAAGACCTCCAGCCAGATCTGGCCTTTATAGGCATCGCGAAAACGACATAAGCCCTCAACGAAAGTCCTGAAATCCAGGTCCGGATGCGGGTTGTTGATACGGCCAAAGGTCGCCTCGTCGCCGGCGTCCAGCGACGGCAGCACGACATCGGCCTTGGCGCAGTCCTGCCGTACCTGCGGCTGATGCAGCAGCGTGCCATTGGTAATGACGGCCACGGGGACAGCGGTCAGCGCCTTGATGCCATCCAGCAGTACCCCCAGTTCGCTGTGCAGTGTCGGTTCGCCCGAGCCGCTGACCGTGATAAAGTCGGCCTCCAGCCCTTCGGCGATCCGGCGGCGCAGCTCATCCAGCACCGCCTCGGTCGGGACGTAAACCTTGCGCTGGAGCGTAACCGGCGCATCGCGTCCCAGTTGGCAATACAGGCAGTTCTGTGTGCAGGTTTTGAGCGGGACAATGTCCACGCCCAGGCTTTTGCCGAGCCGTCGGGACGGCACCGGCCCGAACAGGTAGTGATAGGTGCCGTTGTCCCGGGTCATTGTGCACCGCTGATCAGTTGACGAATACGATTACACACCGTCACCAGCGCCTCGACCTGGCTGACCGGCAGCATACAGGCCGCGTCGCACAAGGCGTTTGCCGGGTCGGGATGGATTTCAAGAAACAGGCCGTTGGCCCCCGCCGCCACAGCCGCCCGCGCCAGAATCGGAGCCATATCCGGCACCCCCGCGCTGGCTGTGCCCAGGCCGCCGGGCCGCTGCGTGCTGTGGGTGGCGTCAAAGACGACCGGACAGCCGATCTGCTGCATCAGCGCGATGGCGGTCATGTCGTTGACATTGCGGTTGTAGCCGAAAAATGTTCCCCGTTCGGTCAGCGCTACCTTCGTATTGCCGGTGGAACGCACCTTTTCGACGCAGTTGCGCATCTCGTCGGGACTGACGAACTGGCCCTTTTTGATGTTGACGCATTTTTGCGTTTGGCCGCAGGCAACCAGCAAATCGGTCTGGCGGCACAAAAACGCCGGAATCTGCAAACAGTCAACCACTTGCCCGGCTTTTTTCGCTTGCGCCGCCTCGTGCACGTCGGTCAAAACAGGCAGCCCAGTTTGACGGCGCACCTGCTCAAGGATCGCAAGCCCGTCATCGATGCCCGGCCCGCGAAAGCTGTGAATGCTCGAGCGGTTGGCCTTGTCAAAGCTGGCCTTGAAGATGACACCGACACCGGTGCGATCACGAATGCCGACCAGGGCCTCGGCGATCTGAAGGCACAGGTCCCGGCTCTCAATCACACACGGCCCGGCAATCACAAACAGCGGCTCATCCAGGCCGATGGGGACGCT
>SKKI01000211.1 GCA_007121565.1 Phycisphaerae bacterium | reverse complement strand
GTCATCGAAGACCTCCGTCCCCACACCGGGATAAGGAAATCCCAGATTGGCGGCCAGATGGGTCAACGGTGTCTGCAGGAGCTGTTCAAACTCATCGGCGACCCGAAGATCAAAGGCCATGCTCTCGGCGGACCTGTTCAACGCCTCTTGAATGGACCGAGCCTGGCGCTGGTTGTGAACATCAATTTGCCCCGGGCCCACGCGTCGGCCCTGAATCGTTTCGGCGTAAGGATTGCTGATGACCAGCGTCCAAAGCAGATACAAACCGATCACGCCGATGACACCGACAATCATCTTGTCCGCATGGGCTTCAAGCATTGCCAACATATTTTTTTTCTTACTCATATCCGTCTCTCTGACTGTTTATGATTAACTCTATGGGTCAACACATCACGTCATGCCGCTGCCGTTACTACCATTCAGGGCCGCCGCCGGGCGCAGACGGCGCTGTTGTATCGGTTGATGTACTCTGGCCAAGCTGCTTGAGGATGGGCTCGGGCTTGATTTTATCATAGCCATCCCGACTGAGCACATACTCGCAGATCAGATCAAGCCGCATCACCGCTGCATCGCCGTAGCGGTACAATGCATGCGCGGGGGCTTCTTTTTGCACCACCTGAACGGAATTCTCAAGGATCGAAATCTGGTTGCGCCTGGACTGGAGCAGCGGGCCATCCGGGTCAAAGTCTTCGTAGAACGCATGTTCTTTGGCGCTGCACAGTTCACGCATAAAATCAAGCACATAGCGGCTGTCAACAATGACCGAGACGGCAAAATGCACCACGTCATAGTCCTGATCGCCGACCCGCTGCGTCCAGGCATAATCCACAAAATTGCTGGGCTTCTCCGGTGTAATATAATTGAGCGTGTCGCGGCGGCCGGAGGTTCTCGTGTCACGGCCGGTCCCCATCGCGGACCGTCGCCGATCATCGCCCACCGTCACGGGACCGCTGAAACGGATGCCTAAAAGCCGCTTGACCGGCGAGGTCGATACCTTTTCGGAGCCCCTGTTCATTGCTTGAATGGTCTGGGACACATCGTCGTAAATCCACAGCGCAATCTGCGCGTGCCAACTGTCCTCCAGCGCCAACTGTGTACCTTCGAACTCAAAGCCTGTCCAGTAGTCGTGCCAGGCAAAGACCGAGGGGCTGGCATACACCGAAATACTTTCCGCCCGGGCGCGGCACAAGGCATCAACCATCGGGTCCTGTTCCGTCGTCTGCCTGCGTGTCGTTGTCGTCATACCACCGCGTCGATCGGAGCGCTGAGAGGTGCCGGTTTGGGAGCGAATTTCCGACTCGCTGGGGGCGTCGCGCGCGTTAAGGGATCCGAGCAAATCATTGACAGCCTGGACATACGCCTGGCCATATTCGACAAAAATCTGGGACGATCGTTCCGTGGGCGCGGGAAAAATATCGTAGGCAACCAGTTCGCGCTGGCTGCTGTGCCTGACAAGGGTCTCGATCTGCTCGACTTCGCTTTCGAGACGGTCCATATAGGCCTGTATGACAGCGGGCTGGCCGGCCGAGGGCACATCGGCGGCCAATGACCTGAGGGCTTGACTGTCGCGCGTGCTCTGTTCCATCCGGGCGCTGACCTGGCCGCCGAGCCACAGCGTTGCAGGCAGCAGCACCAGCGCAAGCAACAGCAATCCCGCCGGCGGCAAGAGCGCGGCATATTTTTTCAACAATGACTTAATAAATCCCATTCTTTTAATCTCCTGTTCGGATTAATACATCATGAAAGAATCCCGCTGCTGTCCAGACGGCGCATCGTCGGCCGGGGCGTCTTTCCACACAAACTTGGCCTGAATGCGGAACCAGTAATCCCGCTCGATCATAAGCTCATCACCATAGGCGTTGAATTTGATGCGCCCCAGGTCCCGCTCGGTCAAATCCGGATCGCGTTCAATGTCTTGGAACGTATAGATATCAAATGTCCTGCTGATTTCTTCCTGTGTCATCGGATCGATCAGGACTTCTTCTGTCGTGATGCGATCCTCCGTACGGCTTCGGCCGGTCGTTCGGGTCGTTCGCCGGCCCTCGAGCATCTCCTCGGGAACACGCTGGACTTCTTTCAGGACCCCGATGCCTTCGGGCATATCCGACGATTGCAGATCCACTCGCCCGGTTTCCACTCGGAAATGCGTAATGTCGCCCTTGTCATACAGCTCAAACGGCTTGTCCGGCAAGAACTTGCTCAAATTATCAAACCGCGTGATCACGCCCCAGCGGCTTGGGTCGTCTCTGACACCGGTTGGATCAAGCAATTCGGAAATCCTTTCATAAGGACTGTATCCCTCGATAACCAGGACAAACCCGGCTTTACTGTCGACGGTCTGATCGGTTACGCCCGGTCGCCGCCGGTCCGGGGCCATGTCCATCATCATCATCTCATCCATCATAAAGTCATCCATCATCATCTCTGGCTGTCCCCTTCCGCCGGTCCGCGTCGGGGCACTGCGCTGCCGTCGGGATGTATCGCGACTGACATCCGGAAACCCACGCTGCGAGATATCCTGAGCCGGTTCGATCACCAGGCGGGTGATAAACATTTGTTTGCGCTGATGACGCGGAATGTTCATCACCGTCTCAACATCGCCCCGGTTAAAGGCCTCAAACAGCTCGGCCTGCTCGGGCGTATTGTCAGCATTCGGCAGACACCTCAACAGCGTCTCATTCAACAGCGGCACCACATCACGATATTGGAATAAATCCTTGTACGCCCGGGCGCGTTGCAGCAATGGCTCTTTGCGACCCTGCTGTTGGGATACCTGACTTTGCACATCCTGAGCCTGCCGGACAATTGACGCAACTTCCCGGCGCGCTGTCGCATTGGCCTCATACAACTGCCTTTCGCGAAATGCCCGACCGCTGCCCAACAGCATCACCAGCACCAGAAAGCCCGCCGCGACAGACAAAATCTTCGCTTTTTGTGACCATGCCATCGCCCGTGCGAGTTTTGTGGGCAGCAGATTGGTTTGAATCCTGGCCTGGCCGAGCAACTGGATCCCCAAGCCGTACACCCCCGCAAAATCCGACACATGTTCATGAAACTTGGCGCTGGATACGTCCGGCGCGACGCCGAGCTTTTTAAACGAATCGGGCTTGACAACCGTGGCGCCGAGCGTTTGCTGGAGATATTTGGAAAGCCCCTGCAGCTTCATCCCGCCGCCGGTGGCAATGATATGGGTGAAGGTTTTGTTGCGTCCCTGACTGCTGCTGCTGTAAAAGCCCAGGCTGCGCTGAAGCTCGCTTCCCAGCTCGGTATAGACCGGTTTCATCGCCGTGTAGATCTGGCGCATGTGCTTGCTGACCGGTGCGGTACGTTTGACCTTCTCGGCTTTTTGAAAGCTCAATTTGAACGCATCGGCGATGGCCTCGGTGAAGGTGTTGCCGCCGATGCGGATGTTGCGCTGCCAGACCGTATTGCGTGTGCAGACCACCAGGGTGGTATTTTCGGCCCCCATGTCCATAATCACCACCGCCTTGTCGGACGACTTGGCAAGCTCTTCGGCGCGGTCATAGCAGGCGTAATTGTACAGCGCCATCGGCGAAAGCTGAACACAGCTAACGCGCAGGTTCTCATGCGTGAAGTGATCCAGCACCTCGGAAATCACTTCGTTTTTGATCGCAAAAATACCGACCTCTTTGTCGGGACTGTCGGGATTGTCCATCAACTGCCAATCCCATTCGACCTCGTTGATATCGAAGGGAATCTGCTGGACGGCCTCAAAGCGGACCACTTCCGGTATTTTCTTGGCTTCGACGGGGGGCAGCTTGATAAACCGTGCAAAGCCGCTCTGGCCGGCGATCGCAATGGCCACCTGCTCTTTGCCGATGTCGTTTTCGTCCAGAAATTTTCGGAGTGTATCGGCCAGAATCTGCTCTTTTTTCTGGTCGTCAAGCTCGCCGGAGGACAAGACCCGCTTGTGCTCAATAAAGGCGAATCCGGCCACTTCAAGGCCGTCGTCACCGTCCTGCATCCGGATCGCCTTGAGTGCATTGGTCCCTATATCAATGGCCCAAACGCCATGCGATGCTGCCATAACTGCATACTCCTGATTTAAAGGCTCTATTCATCTACGCCGCAAAAAACGCTTGTATTCGCGGGCGTATTTTCGCTATAGTGGTTCTCATGCGAACATTTTTTGTACAAACGCTTGGCTGTAAAGTCAACCAGTACGAAAGCCGGCAACTGCGTCAGCTTCTCGAACACAGCGGCCTGGTTTCGGCCGCAGAACCGTCCTGCGCCGATCTTGCGATCGTCAACACCTGCTGCATTACACACGTTGCCTCGTCCAAAAGCCGCCGGTCGATTCGTCAGGCGAAGAACAAAAATCCCAACGCACTGGTCATTGTCACCGGCTGCCTGCCGGCCGGACAGGCCCACGAACTCGGCGATCTGGACCGCAACTGCCTCATTGTCGAGAATAAAGAGCAATTGCCTGTAATTTTAAACCAGATACTCAACGCTCGCAACAAAAGCCATTGGCACATACACTCCAGTAAACCATCAAATCACTCTGAAATCAAGGACAAAAGTCCTGCGGTTCAGGATAAACCACCTGCTGACCCGCTCGAAATTACCGTCAAAACAGACACTTTGGGGCTTCTGGAATCCTACGATGGTCAATGTCGTGCCTTTCTTAAAGTCCAAGACGGCTGCGATGCTTACTGCACCTATTGTATTATACCCAGAATTCGCAAGAAAGTTTGTAACAAGTCGGTAAAAAACATCCTCCATGAAGCGCGCAGCCTGATTGCCGCCGGACACAGGGAGATTGTACTGACGGGAATTTTTCTGGGCGCCTACGGCCAAACGACCTCCCGCCGCAGACAATGGGACTGCACACGTCGCGACAGTCTGGCCGAGATGGTCGCGCAGGTGGCCGATTTGCCCGGTTTGGCGCGGCTGCGGCTCAGTTCGCTCGAACCGGCGGATGTAACCGACCGCCTTTTAGATGTTTTCAGGACGTATCCGGCCGTCGTGCCCCACCTGCATCTGCCGCTGCAGTCCGGATCGGGGCAAATTCTAAAAAAAATGGCTCGGCAATACACGATTGAGCAGTTTGTCGATGTAGTTCAGCGAACAAAAGCCGCACTGGACCGCCCTGCCATTACCACCGACATCATTGTCGGATTTCCGGGTGAAACGGAGGCGGATTTTCAAGAAACAATTCAACTTGCGCAACAGTCGGGATTTGCCAAGATTCACGTCTTCAGCTTCAGCCCGCGTCAAAACACACCAGCCGCCGATTTCGAGCCGAAAGTGCCCGCCCCGATCATCCGGGACCGCTCGTCGCGGCTGCAAGCCCTTGACCGGCAGCTTCAGGCGGAATTTCGACGGCAGTTTGTCGGCCAATCGGTCGAAGTCATCGTCGAAAGCACCCGCCCGCCGAAAGGCCGCTGCCAGCGCTATTTCATGGTCGATCTAAGCGGCCTGCCCAACGCCGATACACTTGAAACAGGCCGGCTTGTACGAGTGATACTGAGCGAATAATATAAGCCGCTTGTTACTCGGGTTTTTGCTGGTCGAGCAGTTCGAGTTGTGTGGTGAATTTGGTCAGTTGCCTGTGGCCTTCGTCGTATTGGCCCTGGGCGTTGCGCAGGTGGCGGCCGAGGGTGTCCCAGTTGCTTTGAAAAGCGCCCAGGCCCTTGCCCAGTTCCTGAAGCTTGACGCGGATGGCGGCGGCTTCCTGTTCGATCTGCAACCCGTGAAGGCCCATCACGATGGTCATCAGGTACGCATACAGCAGGTTCGGCGAGACGGGAATGACCTTTTTGGCCAGGGCGTGCTCAAGTACATCCGTCCTGTCGCTGTCATACCGAATGACGGTTTCGTAATAGACATTTTCGGCGGGGATATACATCAGGGCAAAATCCAGCGTTCCCTCTTCCGGACAGATATAATCGGCGGCGATCTTGTCGATATGCTTGATCACGTCACTT
>SKKI01000257.1 GCA_007121565.1 Phycisphaerae bacterium | reverse complement strand
GAGGTGATGTCAATCATCTGACACCGCCGACTGGTTCGAACGGAAATTGTTTTAGTGATAACTGCCATTTTCTTGCCTGCCTTCAATCATTGATACTTACATTGCAGCATCAGGTGGAAAACTCGTTTTAATATTTTGCCATTGGGATTTAGAATTTGTTTCGGATTTCGATATTCGATATTCGAATTTAATTTACATCTGCTCGACGACCTCGATGCCCAGAAGTTCGCTCAGGCCGTGCCGGATGGTACGCGCCGTCAGGTCGCACAGCAGAAGCCGCGCCGGGCGATGCTGCGGCTCGGCGGTCAGTACCGGGCAGGCCGTGTAGAAGCGGCTGAACGCCTGGGCCAGGTCGTACAGATAGCCGGTCAGATAGTTCGGGCGGCACTCGGCCATCGCCGCGGCAATCGCCTGATCGTACCGCACCAGCAACTTGGCCAGGTCTTTTTCGGCTGGCTCGGCCAGCGGCAGGGCGGCGATGCCGTCCAGTTCTTTGGCGATATCCACGTCCTTGCCGGCGGCCTTGCGTTCGATGGATTTGATGCGGGCGTAGGCGTACTGCATATACGGGGCGGTGTTGCCGTCCATCGCCAGCATTTTGTCAAAGCTGAACACATAGTCGCTGTTGCGGTTGTTGGCATAATCGCTGTATTTGACCGCGCCGACGCCGACCGCCTTGGCGATGGCGGCCTTTTGCTCGGCCGGCAGATCGGGATTTTTTGTCTCGACGACCCCTTTGGCCCGTTCAATCGCCTCATCCAGCAGGTCTTTGAGCTTGACCGTCCCGCCGGTGCGCGTCTTGAAGGGCTTGCCGTCGGCGCCCAGCATCGCACCGAACGTGACATGCTCCAGCGTGATCCGCTCATCGACCCAGCCGGCCATCTTCGCCGCGGCAAACAGCATCTGAAAATGCAGCGCCTGCCGCGCATCGGTCACATAAATCACCCTCTCGGCCTTCAGTTCATCCAGCCGAAACCGCAGCGCTGCCAGATCCGTCGTCGCATACAAAAATGCCCCGTCGCTTTTCTGAATAATAAACGGCAGCGGCTGCCCGTCCTTGTTCGTAAACCCTTCGGGAAACACACACATCGCCCCCTCCGACTCGACTGCCAGTCCTTTAGATTTTAAGGTTGTGACAACATCTGGTAAAACCGGATTGTAGTAGCTTTCACCGCGGGTATCGCGAGGATGTTCTAAGGTTACATTAAGATCGTGATAAATATCCTCGCAATGCTGCATCGTCTTTTCTCTTATAAGGCCCCACGCATCAACTTCCTGTTGATTGTCTTGGCCGCCTATTTGCAACATTGCGGTTATTTTGCGGGTAAGATTTTCATAGGGAATTTCTACAGGCTCCCATTTATCATCACCTTTTTGTCGAGTAATGATTGATAAATCCATTCCAATAAGTATCTCGTCAAGCAAGTTGACAAATTGATAGGCTTTTAAAATATCAGGCCACACATCATCAATGATAGTGTCTAATTTGTCAAGAAACGGACCAAAGATTTTATTTGCATCACCAAATTCTTCAACTTGGTCATTCAAATAATCTTCATTATGCCGGTTTCGGATTTGAACACAAATTTCGTATAATTTGTTGGTATTTTCTTTGTTGGAGTCAATGGCTTTTAGATCATCTTCATAATAGGGGCTTTTATGGACTTTTCTTGCCATACAAAGATGCCACAATGCAAGAATGACTTTGCCAAACTGCGTGCCCCAGTCGCCGATGTGGTTTTGGCGGATGACGTTGTGGCCGGAAAAGTCGTACAGCCGGGCGATGCAGTCGCCGATGATGGTGCTGCGCAGGTGGCCGACGTGCATCTGTTTGGCGATGTTGGGGCCGGAATAATCGACGACCACGGTTTGCGGCATTTCCGCCCGGTCGATGCCCAGCCGCTCGGCGTCGCGATGCATTCCCAGCAGCCGCTCGGCCAGAAAGCCGTCCGTCAGCCGCAGGTTGATAAACCCCGGCCCGGCCACCTCCGGCGGCTGGCAGATGTCGCTGATGTCCATTGCCGCAACAACCTTCTCGGCCAGTTGCCGCGGATGGGTCTTGACCTGCTTGGCCGCGGCCATCACCCCGTTGGCCTGGTAATCCCCGAACTTCGCATCCGCCGCCGGACGCACCAGCGCCGGCGCATCGACGCCACTGACCTCATTGATCGCCTCAGCGATTCGCGTTTCCAATAGTTCCGTAATTTTTTTCATTCAATAATCAATCGTCAATCATCAATAGTCAATTTCGGCGCGTCGGCCCAGAGCATTTCGAGGTTGTAAAAGTCGCGGTATTTGTCATTGAAGATGTGCACAACGACCGAGACAAAATCCAGCAGAATCCATTGCCCCTGCTCGTAGCCGGCCTTGCCGAAACAGTGCAGGTCGTACTCTTTCTTGGCCAGCATCAGTATCTCATCGGCAACCGTGCGGCCCTGGCGGTCGCTGGTGCCGGTGGCGATCAGAAAATAATCCGTCGCCGGGCTGATGTCCCGCAGATCGAGCAGAACGATATCCCTGCAATGCCGCTCGTCGGCAATCCGGGCGGCCTCCACGGCGAACTGCTGGTCCGTCGATGTCTCGTGCGACGCTGCCATTTTGCGTCCGGAATCGGTTTTTTTGGCTATTTTTTGGGTGTTTTTGTTTTCAGTTGTCTTTTTTTCCATAGCGTTCCACAAAGGAATTCAACAAAGCAGGGGCGCCCCGTCTGTCCGAGGCGCCCCTGCGATACTACTCGATTATCAGTGCGTCGTCAAGGGCACGCTCAGTTGCCCATGCCGAACCAGCCGCCGACGACGGAGCCGTATTTGACAACCACACCGCAGAAGACCACGCTGACCATCATCATCAGCTTGATCAGAATATTCAAACTCGGCCCGGCGGTATCCTTAAACGGATCGCCCACGGTATCGCCCACGACCGCCGCCTTGTGCGCATCGGAGCCTTTGCCGCCGATATGGCCTTTTTCGATATACTTTTTCGCGTTGTCCCAGGCGCCGCCGGAATTGTTCAGCGTAATCGCCAGCGAAAAGCCCGTTGTCAGCACACCGGCCAACAGCCCGAGCACCCCGGCCACATCCAGCAGCAGGCCGGTCGCAATCGGCACCACAATCGCCAGAATGCTCGGCACAATCATCTCACGCTGGGCGCCGGCGGTCGAGATCGACACGCAGCGGGCGTAATCCGGCATCTCGGTGCCTTCCATAATACCCGGCTTTTCACGGAACTGGGTGCGGACTTCGTTGACCATCGCACCGGCGGCTCGTCCGACCGCCTTAATCAGCAGCGCACAGAACACAAAGCACATCATCGCACCAATGAAAACGCCGCCAATCAGACGCGGGTTCATAATCGTCAGGTTGTAGGCCTCGACAAAATCCATAACCGAAGCGGTCGTTACGCTGTCATAAGTAAACACCTTGTTGCCAATCTCATAGACGCCGGCGATACCGGCTTCCGTTTCCAGAATCAGCGCACGAATCCAACTGCGAATCTCTTCCAGATACGCAGCCATCAGCGCCATCGCGGTCAGCGCCGCCGAACCAATGGCAAAGCCCTTGCCGGTTGCGGCGGTGGTGTTGCCCAAGGCATCCAGTGCATCGGTCCGATTGCGGACTTCCTCGCCCAGGCCGCTCATCTCGGCATTGCCGCCGGCGTTGTCAGCGATCGGGCCGTAGGCATCTGTGGCCAGCGTAATGCCCAGTGTTGACAGCATGCCCACCGCGGCAAACCCAATGCCGTACAGTCCCAGTGCGATATCCGTAAAGCCCCCGGCCAACGAGAAGGCAAAGACAATGCCCAGAACAATGGTAACAACCGACCAGCCGGTCGAGATCATCCCCACCGAGAAACCTTCAATCAGTAAGGTACCGTGCCCCATTTCTGCATGTTCGGCGATGCCCCGGGTCGGTTTGAACTCGTCGGAGGTGTAGTACTCGGTAATCTGGCCGATGATGACACCGGCGGCCAGCCCGGCGACAACCGCGCCGAAAATACCCCACGTCATAAACCCGGTCAGCACCAGCACAACCATCGCGACTAAAATCAATAACGAACTGGCAAGCGTGCCTTTCAGCAGGGCCCGCAGCAGTTGCTTCTGGCTGGCGCCCTCTTCGCACTTGACCAGAAAGATGCCGGCAATCGACATCAGGATACCGATACCGGCCACCAGCATCGGGGCCAGCACGGCCTTGAGCGGCGTCAGGTTGCCGGGCAGTTCGGTCAGGAAGGAAAGGGCCGCGCCCAGTGTAATCGTTGCCAGAATCGAGCCGGTGTAGCTCTCGTACAGGTCGGCGCCCATACCGGCCACGTCGCCAACGTAGTCACCGACGTTATCGGCAATGGTCGCCGGGTTGCGCGGATCATCTTCCGGAATCCCCGCTTCGACTTTTCCGACCAGGTCTGCCCCGACGTCCGCGGCCTTGGTGTAGATACCGCCGCCGACGCGGGCAAACAGTGCCTGCGTCGATGCGCCCATGCCGAAGGTAATCATCGTCAAAGCAATGTCGAACAGCTTCTCTTCCTGCGGCATCCCCGGATGCACCAGTGTCAGCCCGAAGATGCTCAGTCCTTCCCGCATATGGTGGGCGCTGTAAATCACCTTATCCAGCAGCAGATACCACAGTACAATATAGAGCAGGCCAAAGCCCACCACGACCAGGCCCATCACCGCACCGCTGCGAAATGCTACCTGCAGGCCGCGGTTCAGTCCTTCGCTGGCGCCCTGAGCGGTTCGACTGGACGCCATGGCAGCCGTTTTCATACCCAAAAACCCCGACAAGGCACTGAAGAATCCACCTGTCAGAAAGGCCAGCGGCACAAACGGCTTTTGGATACCCTGATAGGCAAGCACCGTCAAAATCACCACGAGGATAATGAACGCCACGGTAACGACCTTGTATTGCCTGAACAGGTAAGCATAGGCCCCTTCTTTGACGTGATTGGCGATTTCAATCATCTTGTCAGTTCCGGCCGGCGCTGCGTAAACCTTTTTATAGAATTGGTGCGCAAAAACCAGCGCCACAATAGAGGCGATTAATGTCAGCAGCGGAACGCCCCAGCTCAAGCCAAAGCCCGGCTCAGCACCGTCGGCGGCCCATGCCGGCACAGACAGCAGCAGCATCGGCAAACCCAAAGCCAGTATTCTTCCAGATCCTTTCACGGTAATCCATCCTTTCTGTTAAAAGTAACGTAATCCTTATTGTTTCATACCTAAAAGTCCGGCCAGTATACCGCCTTAATCGGGCATTTCAAGCATATTCCGCGCAGATTTTTCAATGCTTCAGGATGCGAGACAAAAACCAAAAACAAGATGTTTTATGTATGGTAGTCGGCGTTTATGGTCACGTATTCTCTCCCCAAATCGCAGCCGAAGCAGAAATCGCTGTGTGCCCCGACGTTCAGTTCGACGGTGATGGTGTGCTCTTTTTTGGCGATGACGGCCGAGACTTTTTTGGCATCGAACGCGGCCGGCTGGCCGTTACGGAAGACATAGGTGCTGCCGATTTTACAGCAGAGCCGGTCGGGGTTGACCTTGATGCCGCAGGAACCGACGGCGCAGATGATGCGTCCCCAGTTCGGATCGGCGCCGTGAACGGCGCATTTGACCAGGTCGTAGTCGGCGACGGCCCTGGCGGCTTTGAAGGCCTCGGCCTTGCTTGCGGCGCCTTTGACGTGGACGGTGAACATCCGCGTTGCCCCTTCGGCGTCCAGCGCCATCTGGTGCGCCAGGTCGGTGCACAGTTCCGTCAGGGCGGTTGAAAATTTGCCGAATCCCGGTTCTTTTTGCGATTTGATGGGGTTGTTGCCCGCCAGTCCGGAGGCCAAAATCAGTGCGGTATCGTTGGTGCTTTGATGGCCGTCCACGGTCAGGCGGTTCAGCGAGCCGCCGATCGCGCCTTTAAGGGCCCTGCTCAGCAGGGGCTTGCTGATGGCCGCGTCGGTGGTCAGCACGCAGATGGTGGTGG
>SKKI01000305.1 GCA_007121565.1 Phycisphaerae bacterium | reverse complement strand
GGCACCGGCTTGGGGCTGGCGATCGCCCGCAAAGTCGTGCACGCCCACAGCGGCCGCCTCGAGGTCAAATCGCTGCCGGGCGAAGGGACCATCTTCACGGTGCATCTTCCGGCAGATCGCTGAATGGCCAATATGCCAGTGCCGCTGTTTAGTCCGGGCCGGCGGAAAAGGCCAGCACTCTCAGGAAGGCCGCCAGGATGTTGTAAAACGCGTGCGTGCCGGCGGTGATGCCAAAGCCGCGCACCGCGTAGAGCACGGCAAAATAGACGCCCGCCAGCGTGCGAAACACAAATTTGCCGACGGTAAACGGATCGCCTTTGAAAAAGCGGCCGTCGGCGAAAAAGAAATGGTGATGTGCGCTGAACAGCACCGCCGAGATGACCACCGAGAAAAAAATCGCGTTGTTTTTCTGCATTCCGAACACATCCTGAAACACCATCATCAGCAGGCAAATCAGCACCAGGCGAAAGATCAGCTCCTCGTATATGCCGGCGCCGATGCCGGTAACGATGTCTACCAGCAGGATGCGCTGGGCGATGGGATCGACCGCGTTCTGCAGCGCAAGGATCGCCGCCGGCGGCGAACCGGTGCGATTGAGCATGATGCTCAGCACGATCAGCGGCACGGCCAGCAGAATACATTCGGCCGTCATCGGGATAAAATCACTGACCCGAACCTGCCATTTGGTCTGGGAGGTAATCTGCAGGGCCAGCAAAATCACAATCACCACGAAGGGCGCAATAATCCATGTCATGCGCGGACCAAAGCCGATAAATTCCAGCAGGTTCTGCACCCAGACAAACGCCACGACCCGCATCTGCGGCTGGGCCAGCGATTGGGTCAGCGTTTCGGGGTGAATCATAAACGTCCCGATCTCGTAAAACAGCAGAAAGCCCAGCAGATACACCAGCGCGTAGATCGGGCGACTGGTTCGATCCAGATATGAATCCGGCAGGAATGAGACCAATTGACCGGCTGGGCGATCTGTTCGTTTGGTTCGGGTCACGCATCGCCTCCTGTTGGACTTAGCACCTCATCCCTTCAATCCGTCCCAGTCCGGCTGGATGATCTCATCCTGCTTGAGCATGCAGACACCCTCCGGACAGGCGCCAATGTCAGGGGCCAGCACCTCGCCGCGGCGCAGGGCCAGGACTTTTTGTGGAAAGGCCGCCCCGCTCAGATGAGCACAGGGATAGCCGCCGCCGAAGCGGGGGTTGATCTCCAGCAGTTTCGGGCCGTCTTTGTCAACCACCACATCCACGTCCGCCGGCCCGATGAGGTTGAACTGCTCCAGCAGCATCGCCCCGAATGCGATCAGGTCAGGATTATTGGTGCTGACGGCCTTATCGGTCTCGCCGGCCCGCATCGCCAGTTTGCGCTTGCAGAAC
Source organism: Phycisphaerae bacterium (assembly GCA_007121565.1). GTDB lineage: Bacteria > Planctomycetota > Phycisphaerae > Sedimentisphaerales > Anaerohalosphaeraceae > T3Sed10-213. Next base: position 4,613 of record SKKI01000305.1, on the reverse strand, counting down.
ACGCTGACCGGCCGGCAGTCCAGATCCCCGAACAAATCGTAGCCGAACTCGGGCCCTTTGACCACTTCCTGGATCATCGGCTCCGGGCAGGCTGAAAAGGCCCCTTCCAACTGCACGCGGTCGTCGCAATAGGCCAGGTTCATCGACGCGCTGCCCCGGCGGGGCTTGACCATCAGCGGCCAGCGAAGCGTCCCGGCGTCGAGCCGGGCCAGGGTCTCATCCAGAGCGATGAACGTCTGCGGCACGCCGATACCGTGGCGGCGGGCAAACTGCCAGGTGTGGTATTTGTCCGCGGTGGTCTGGATCGTCGCCTGAGGCGACAGCAGCAGCAAAATCCCGAGGCGGTCAAACTCTTCCTTGTAGTCCGATAAAACACACAATTCCGGATCAATCAGGGGGATGACGATGTCGATGTGATTGACGCGGCATAATTCCAGCAGATTCGGCATATAATCGCTATGAGTGATATCCGGAATGATTACCCGATGATCGCAATAGCCAAATCCGGGCGCATAGCGACTGTTGTCGGCGCCCCACACGCGGCCGCCGCTGCCCAAAGCATCCTTAAAATAGCGCACCAGATAGCCGCGCCGTCCCACTGAAGTCAGCAAGATATTCATAATTCGTTGGCATTCAATGACGTCTGTTTTTATGTCGGCATCATTGTAACGCAAATCTATAATTTTACACGCCTATTTTTTGCTGGAAAGCCATATCAGGACATAAGAGACATATCAACAGATGGTTTTTTAGCTTGTATTTGTGAGGCCGAATAGGTAGGGTAGCCCTTTTTCTGTATTTGGAAATTGGTATGTCCATAGAACACCAGACAGAGCCGTCCCATAGGCGCGGGCTGAGCCGGTGGGCGAATGTCCCGTTTGCGCCGAGGCGATGGCCGTTTTTTTACGGCTGGATGATCGTTGCGGTCTCGACGGGTTCGATTGTCTGCTCGATCCCCGGCCAGACCGCCGGCGTCGGCGTGTTTACGGATCACCTGATCGCCGCGTTGGGCCTGACCCGCGACGAGTTGAGCCTGGCCTACATGATCGGGACACTGATCAGCGGATTCATCCTGCCGTATGCGGGGCGTTTGCTGGATTATATTGGGGTGCGGTTGATGAGTGTATTCGCCTCGCTGGGTCTGGCGGCCAGCCTGTTGGTGATGTCCTATGTCGATGGCCTGGCCGATTTTCTGCAAAGCCGTCTGCCGTCCGACTGGCTGACAGCGCCGGTCGTCGAGCCGATTGCCGGGTTGATTTGGAGATTCTTCCCGTCCGGCCCGACCGCGGCCGCGGCGGCGGTGGTTGCGTTTCTGCTGATACGCTTTTTCGGGCAGGGCAACATGACCACTGTCGGGCGCGTGGCGATGGGGCGATGGTTCAACCGACATCGGGGGATGGCGACCGCCATTTCCGGGGTGCCGACGACCGCCGCGTTCAGTGCTGCGCCGTGGCTGTTGGCCGGGCTGATTGCCGCCGTCGGCTGGCGCGAGGCGACCTGGCTGATGGCCGCGATTGTCGGCGTCGGCATGACCACGCTGGGGCTGCTGTTTTTGCGCAACACGCCGGAAGCATGCGGCCTGAGCATGGACGGCACGCCGCTGACCGCCGAGGCGCAGAAAAAACATCCCGACCTGCATCCGATCTATCACGAGTTTACGCGGCGCCAGGCCCTCGGCTCTCTGTCGTTCTGGACGATTACGCTGATCCTGTCGCTGCATGCTATGCTGATCACGGCGGTGGCCTTTCATATCACCGCGTTCGGAGAGGCGATGGGCAAGACCGATATCCAGGCCACGCGGCTGTTTTTGTATTTTGTCTTTGTTACATTGCCGGCACGATTTGCAGCGTCCTACGTAATCGACAGGACCCGCATCCCGCTGGCCTGGATGCTGACCACCATCAGTGCCGCGATCGCCGGCGGAATGGTCGGGCTGATGTTTTTTGACACGCCGGCAGGCTTTGTGCTGACCATTATTATGCTCGGGCTCAGCGGGGGCATTTTCGGCATGTTGGCCGATGCGTCGCTGCCGCGGTTCTTCGGACGCGCACATCTGGGGGCCATCAGCAGCGCGGCGATGTCGGCGATGGTGCTGAGCAGCGCGTTGGGGCCGGTGCTGTTCAGCTATGGGCAAACCTGGTTGGGCAGCTATCAGGCCGTGCTGCTGTGGATGCTCAGTTTGCCGGCCGCGCTGTTGGTCATGAGCCTGTTTACCCGCAATCCCCAGCACCGATACGGACCGAAACCCTAATTCCCCGCGCCCGGCGAAGGGGATAGAATTGTTTTCCAGCGTTGCCGCACGTTGGGCGTGTGTCGCTTATGCCGGACAAACTGTTCAGGCGCCTTCTTTTTTGGCTTTTCGTCGGCGGGCGAACATGTCGGCGCGGCCTTCAATGACGTCGGGGGTGATGGTGTAATTGCCCGGCTTGGGCTCTTCGGGCAGACGATACATCAGATCGACCATCAGCTCTTCCATGACCGCACGCAGGGCCCGGGCGCCGGTGTCGCGTTTCATCGCTTGCCTGGCCAACAGCGACAGCGCCTCATCGGTAAAGGTCAGCTCGGCCTCTTCCATCTCAAAGAGCCGCTGATACTGCCGGACGAGGGCGTTTTTCGGCTGGGTCAGGATCTCGACCAGGGCCTGCTCGTCCAGCGCCGACAGCGTTGTAATAATCGGCAGCCGTCCGACCAGCTCGGGGATCATCCCGTATTCGATGACATCTTCCGGCGTGACCTGCGCGATCACATCGCTGTAATCGTCCTTTTTGTTCGCCCGCCCGGCCTGTTCGCTGTCAAAGCCGATCATTCGCTTGCCGAGCCGCTTTTTGATGATATTTTCCAGCCCGACAAACGTTCCGCCACAGATGAACATAATCTGCGTGGTGTCAATCTGGATGTATTGCTGTTCGGGGTGCTTGCGTCCGCCCTGCGGGGGAATATTGGCGGTGGTGCCCTCGAGCATCTTCAACAGGGCCTGCTGAACGCCCTCGCCGGAGACGTCGCGCGTGATGGAGACGTTCTGGCTGGTCTTGCCGACCTTGTCGATCTCGTCGACATAGACGATGCCGCGCTGGGCGGCTTCGATGTCATAATCGGCGTTCTGCACCAGCCGCAGCAGAAAGTTTTCCACATCTTCGCCCACATAGCCGGCCTCGGTGACCGTTGTCGCATCGCAGATCGCAAACGGCACATGCAGCATCCGCGCCAGCGTCTTGGCCAGCAGCGTCTTGCCCGAGCCGGTCGGGCCCAGCAGCAGCACGTTGGATTTTTCCAGATCGACATCCTGCTCGTCGGCCGCCGTGTGCATCAGCCGCTTGTAATGGTTGTGCACCGCCACCGCCAGGCTGCGCTTGGCGTGTTCCTGACCGATAACGTACTGGTCGAGAAATTCCTTGATCTCCCGCGGCCTGGGCACGTCTGAAAAGAGCGCCTCGCCGCCGTGCATCCGGCGCCGTTCCTGGCGCACGATATTGTAGCACAAATCCACGCACTCCGGACAGATAAAGACCCCGCCCGGGCCTTCCACGAAGGCATCGATCTGTTTTTTGGTGCGTCCGCAAAAACTGCACGCCTCACGTTTATGATTGGACGATTTAGCCATCTTGATCTCCGTTTATGGTACACGTTAGCCTTCGCTGTGAAACAATTCACATCGAAAGCGTTATATCCACTTTAAAAAATGTTACCACACCTTTGCCGGCGTTGCAAGGACGAATCCGTGCCCGAATACAAGGCAAGGTCAGTCTTTTACTTCCCATTGTATGCGGTTACCGCACAAAAAATATCTTTTTTAACAACCTCCCAAACTTTCCTTGTGTCTTTAGTTTATTGAATAATTTGTAAGCGTTCAGGCAATTTTTTGAAAGTTAACGATTTTTGATAACAACGATGGCACTGTAATGCCTTTTCGATGATTATGACAAGCATGGCGCAAATAGAATAAACGGCGGAGTAAAAGTGTCCCACCTGGCGGGCCAAAAATCATCGCCGCCACAGTGAAATGAACAACCGGAGTATGCTTGTTTAAGGACTAGTATAAGCCAACAGATTGAGAGGGTCAACTTACAATCGCAATATCGGTGCGCATAAATCGGACCGCAGTTTGCAAAAAAAATGCCCGCGACGGACGCGGGCATTTCAGATTGCAGAAAAAGGGGCGCTCACTGTGCTCGAATGTCGCCGATCAGCTCATTGACCATGGCATTCAGTTCAGGCACCGCAGGACCGGCAACGAAATCAGGAGGCCGCCGCATGCCGTTGGTCTTTTGTTCCACCGACTCCAGCACAAAAAGGGCATGGTGTTCATAGCCTCCGCTGATCAGGTGGCGGGCGGTGATCAGCTTATTGCCCAGCGCGATGGCTCTGCCGCGACCGGATCGGCCGGGGCCGTCGCCGACAATCCTTCTGTCTTCCAGGCCCTGAAGGTAAAAAGCGCAAATGGCATCAATGTCGGCGTACGCGGACCGCTTGGGCTCTTCGGGCGCTGCACCGGCACCGGCCAACTCCACCTCCACGGGAGAATTATTGGGATTGTTGCTGAAAATCTGAAGAACCGCTGTGGCAGGCCCCTGCTCGGAGGGCAGATACAGCAGATCAAATTTGACCTCGCTGTT
>SKKI01000242.1 GCA_007121565.1 Phycisphaerae bacterium | reverse complement strand
TAATACAAACCATTGCATTGCCATCAGCGCCGTATCCTTGCCAAAGCCCGCCGCCGTTAATAAAGGCGGATAATATCACTAAAGAAGTAACCCAGCACAACATCCCAAACCCCGATCCCGACCGACATGGCCACCACCACGACAATCACCACGATCGTGGAGTTCAGGATTTCCTTGCGGCTGGACCAACTGACCTTTTTGATCTCGCCCTCGGCGGCGATCAGAAAATTCGCCACCGCCGGCACGTTGCTCAGCCACCAGATCAGCCCCGCAAAGGCCGCGGCAACCGCCGCAGGAATCAGCGTCTCAACCCATACGTTGTCGGTCAGCGCTCCAAGCCGCTGGTGCAGGATCAGCGCCCCATACGCCGCGATCACAAAACACACCAGCCCCGTCCCCAGCCGGGTATGTTTGCCTTGTCCGCGTTTGTAAATCTTTAAATTCATTGGCGAAGCCACCTCGATAGAATGATAAAACGCCGCTGCTTTGGTTCGTCCCGCCACATGCCGCCCAAACAGGTCAGGAGGGATTCGAACCCCCAACCTGCGGTTTTGGAGACCGCTGCTCTGCCAGTTGAGCTACTGACCTGGATCGCCCTACTTGCGGCGAATTTTGTGAGCCGTATGTTTACGTTCACGTTTACAGAATTTGCTCAGTTCAAGCTTCGGCACACCGCCCTGCACATTGACGGGGGTGCGATAATTGCGGTCGCCGCACGCCTTACACTCAAGCCAAACCCATTCGGTTTTCTGCGCCTTGGCCATACGCTTCTATTTCCTCTCTAAACGCAACAACCTCCCCGCTGTCTTGCGCGGAAAGGTTAAAAAAGGCGCCGCCGCAAGAGCGGCACCCTTTATATGAGTGAATTCTTATTCAACAATCTTGGTAATAACACCGGCGCCGACGGTCCGTCCGCCTTCGCGAATCGCGAACCGAAGACCTTCTTCCATCGCGATCGGAGCGATAATCTCGCCGGCCATCTCAATATTGTCGCCCGGCATACACATTTCAACCGGCTTGCCTTCACGGCTGCGAATCTCGGTAATCGCGCCCGTCACGTCGGTCGTCCGGAAGAAGAACTGCGGACGATACCCCGGGAAGAACGGCGTATGACGACCGCCTTCGTCCTTGGTCAGCACGTACACCTCGGCAACAAACTTCGTATGCGGGGTAATCGAACCGGGCTTGGCAACCACCTGGCCGCGCTCCAGGTCTTTCTTTTCCACACCGCGAAGCAGCAGTCCGACATTGTCGCCGGCCTGGCCCTCATTCAGTGTCTTATTGAACATTTCAACGCCGGTACAGGTCGTTTTGCGGACATCTTTGGCCAGCCCCACAATCTCAACCTCATCGCCGATCTTGACCATACCGCGCTCGATACGACCGGTACCCACCGTACCGCGACCTTTAATACTGAACACGTCCTCAACCGGCATCAAAAACGGCAGATCCACCGCACGCTCCGGCACCGGGAAATACTCATCGACCGCATCCATCAGCTCATCGATGCACTTGGTGGCCTCATCATCGGCGCCTTCGCTTTCCATCGCCTTCAGCGCCGAACCGCGAATGATCGGGATGTCATCGCCCGGGAACTCGTACTTGCTCAGCAGCTCACGCAGTTCCATCTCCACCAGGTCGATCAGTTCCGGGTCGTCCACCTGGTCCACTTTGTTCAAAAACACAGCAATCTTCGGCACGTTCACCTGACGGGCCAGCAGGATGTGCTCACGCGTCTGGGGCATCGGGCCGTCACTGGCCGCGACCACCAGAATCGCCCCGTCCATCTGGGCGGCGCCGGTAATCATGTTCTTGATATAGTCCGCGTGGCCCGGACAATCCACGTGCGCATAGTGCCGATTGGCCGTCTCATACTCCACGTGCGCGGTGTTAATGGTGATGCCGCGTTCCTTTTCTTCCGGAGCATTGTCAATGTCATCGTACTTGCGGATGTTGCCGCTGCCGTGCTTGACCGACATACGCATCGTAATCGCCGCGGTTAATGTGGTCTTGCCGTGGTCAATATGACCCACTGTTCCAATGTTCACGTGAGGTTTTGTACGTTCAAATACACCCTTAGCCATTTTTACAATCTCCTGATATTCAGTTCGTTCCTCTTAATTGCTAAGCTGTCTGGTTTTATGATTAACACCGACGCTGTCTATACCAACATACCGACCGACTCGAAACACCGCCGCCGGCCCGCTTATTTTACCGAGCTGCTGATGGGATTTGAACCCATGACCTCGTCCTTACCAAGGACGCGCTCTACCACTGAGCTACAGCAGCAACATCCTGAAAATAATGATGTTACAGAAGCCGCCCACCCGGACGACTGCCGCAAGCTGCCCTATCCCCTCAGCGGCCGAATCACGCGATGGCCTGCGTGCGTAGAGGGATTTGGCGTCCTGCACATACAGCAAAGGGGAGAGTATATAAGCCCAAACAAGGAAAATCAAACAGAAAAATGAAAATTTTTTCAAAAAAATAAAAAAGACCCCGGCGCACCCTTTTGGCATCAAGACTCTTGTGCAGCCTCTAATAAGTCGTAGCACGGGCATCTTGCCCGTGAAATTCGTGTCGTACGGCCATCTTGGCCGTGCAATATTCAATTTTTAGGTTGCCTCTTGCGCAGCCTCTAACTCCGGTTCTTCGGCAGCCTCCTCGGCGTCGGGCTGGTCTGACACCTGAGAACGCCAGATATCGACCTTGCCTGCCCAAAAACGGACATTCGTGCCATCCTCCCCCTGCGCCAGTTCGGCAAGCAAGTCTTGTTTTGTCTCATTTTCGACCGTCTCGGATGCAAAAAAAGCATCCAGGTGGGCCAAACACTGCACGTACTGACCACCGCCGCCCTGACACATAAACAACAGTACAGCAGCCTGTTCAATAAGCTGTGCGGCCAGGAGAGACTCCAAAACACGTGCCGCGGTCGCCTCCGGAAACGTAAACACCTGGTCGTCGGCATCCAATCGCTGGATATAATCGGCCAGCTGCTCAGCCGCATCCCTGCGGACAAACCACTGCGCCAAACGTATCCGGATATCCGCAAGCAACTGCTCATTTTCGTCGGCGGCGGCTTTTTGCTCGGCAAGCTCAAGCAATTCACGAACCAAAGACCCGTGCGTACCGGCCTTGTCCAGCGTATCGGCCCATTGCCAAACCACTTGCGCCTCAGCCCGCCGGCATATTGCTCGAAACGCCTCCGCAGCCGATTCAGCATGGCTGTTGGCTGCCAGATAATCTGCCAGCCACTCAAGATCCCGCGGCTGACCGGCCTCTTCGGCCGCCTCAATCACCAGCAGTCGCAATGTCGCGCTGTTGCTTCGCATCAACTCGTGCTCATGAAACAGCCCAAGAGCCAGACCTTTATCCAGAGTTGACAACCCCCGTGCCGCCGCAAGACGCTCCGGCGGGTTATCAAGGACCCCGATCGCCTGCTCAAAATAGGGACGATACAGAACTGCGGCACGCTCCCGCTGAGCACCGTCATCGCACAGGCGAGCCATCATCCCCAGGATATCAGCGCGAAGCGCAAGCGTTCCCGAAACCTCATAACGCGCGGCAAGAAGCTCAAGAAAGTGCGTCGCCTGCTCCTCGGGCAGGCCGCCCAATTCAAGCAGTTTGCGTACAATCTCGGCACCTTTCTTAGCTATTTCACCATCACCGGCATTCAGGTAACCCTCGGCGATTTCGAGCGTCTCAAGCTTGATCGCCTCGGGCAATTCAATGTTGGATCCGGGTGAAAACGCAAAAAAGCACGCCTCACCCAATGCCTCAAACATCGCCAGCGCAACCTCGGTGTCCTGCTCAACTCGCCACCGCTGCAGCAGTTTTTCGGCCGGATTCAGGGCGCTCATCATATTCAGAACCCGCGCCGTTTTGAGCCGAATCCACCGTGACTCATCACTTAGCAGGGCCAGCAGCTTCTCTCGCATCGCCGACTGCCCGTTAGACGGATAGCGGTCAATCTTGTCCAGCGCCCACAAGCGAACCGGCTCCAGTTCCGAGCCCAGCCGATCCAGAATCAACGCCGTTCGCGACGCCTCGTCGGCGCCGTCATACTGCTTATCCAGGGCCCCCAGATATAATTGCTGCCAGCGATCACGCTCGGCCTGCATCTGTCGCAGCTTCATTTCCTGACGCAAAAGCCGCTCACGTCGAAGTTCATCGGGGCTTTTCTGCCGCAAATCCTTTAGCATCTGCTGCCACGCCTCGGCATGTGTTCCGGCCGGAACGCCAAACACCTCCTGCAGGGCAGCCTGGGCCGTCTGGGCCACCGCCGGATCCGATTTGTCGATCAAACGAATCAACAAATTAATCGCCTCGGGCTCCGGGCGAATCTGCAAGCCATAAATTACAGTCTGACGGGCGCGTCGATCAAGCGACGGGTCCAGCGCCAAGGTATAAAAATGTTCACTGAGCGCATCAAACTCAAAAACGAGCATCGCCTCGGCCGCGTCGCGGGCCAATGACGCATTACTACCTGTCAGAACCTTGAGCATCGGCTCCAGGAATAGATCAGGCGAATCGACATTCATTTCGCCGGAGCGCGTCTTGAGAAGGGCTTTGAAGACGGCCCTCGCCGCCGCCGGATTATCGGGCAAATGTAGGGATGAAATGAGAACTTCACGACTGGCCTGATCGCGATTCAACAGCAAACCCAGTGCCGCATCCACCCGAATATCCTCGGTGCTGCCCTGCAGCAGCGCCTCGCGAAAAATACGCAATTGACGAGCTGATCCGTCCTCACGCGTCAATACGTCATTGTCGATCGCTTCCGCCGCCGCGGCCGTGACCGGCGGCAGAATCAAAGCCCCCAAAAGCAAAAGCAGCAATAATCGGTATCGCAGCACAGTCAATCCCTTGGATGGTGAACGGTTCGCGGCTCTGTGTTTATCATCGACCAAAACAATTCCATACTATCACAAAAAAACCTCAGTGTCAAAATTCCCCAAGCGAATTGCGCAAATTCCGCGCCAAAAACAGCAAAATCCCTTTGTATCAGTATATACCCCCGGACAGATGTCTCGGTTCGCAATTTGAACGGGAATATCTGGCCTCCTGCCTGAATGTTGATCAGCGTCCCAGCAAATTCAGCGGCAATCGCAAAAGCGGTACCGAAATGGTCTGGATATCCGGATCGGAAAGCGTCCCGCGAATCTCGATTTTCCACAAAGCCGAGCCCAACCCGCGAAGCAGGGAATCCAAAAACCCAGGTTCCAGACCCGCCAGCCCGCCCATCGCAACCAGATCCATATCAATTTCTGTACTTTGCAGATCCATCCACCCGTCCCCATGAAACACAAACGGCCTGCCCAGGATGCGAACACGATCGATAAAGACTTCATCTCCGTCAACAAAAGCCTGCAGTTGCAACCGATCAAAGGCATACTCCTGTGGTTCCCGAAATTGGATCGCCGTAAGCATTTTGCCCAGCAGCGTTTGCTGGCCCAGCCGCATCTGTGAAACCGTCGCCTCCAGTTGACCCCGCTTGCTGTCGGATTGGCCCAGTTGCCCGCGCAGCGTCAACGTCCCCTGCACCTGCCCGGGCTGATTTTGATCGTCCGACTCTAAATCTGAAGCTGGATTTGTGACAATCCGATCCACTTCAATTCCGTCAAAAAAAAGATCAATGGTATAGGGTAAAGTTCCGCCCTCGTCTTGCACCATCAGTGACGCTGACCCGGTCGCCGACCCGTTGCCCACGACCACCCGTAAATCATCACTGCGAAGAATTCCGTCGTTGGGGTCAGACACAAGCCTGCCGGTCAGGCGGTCGATATCCCGGCCGCGCAGACGAAACCCTTCGACCTGATAATCTGCCTCAATCAACGGCGTATGTTTATCCGGATTCATACCCACGCGGCCCTCAATGACACCGCCGACATGTTCAAAAAGTTCCGTACTGCCGCTGTTGACACCCTTCAGTTCCAGTTGCCCGACCGCCTGCATTCGGTCGAGCCTGTGATCATTGAACATCAGCTCAGCGGCTGCAATCGTCGCCTCCACCTGTCCGGTCGGTTCGATGTGCCGATAGATATCCTGTATCCGCCGGGGCAACACAGACGCCAGCGATTCAGTCAACTCAATCGCGTCAACCTGAAAATCCTCCAACCGAATCGACTCCGATTCCAAGTGCAGTTTGCCCGTCGCAACGCCCAACG
>SKKI01000039.1 GCA_007121565.1 Phycisphaerae bacterium | reverse complement strand
CCGGTATTGCCTTCCTGGATGATGTCCAGAAAGCTCAGGCCGCGGTTGCGGTATTTTTTCGCGATGGACACCACCAGCCGCAGGTTGCCGCCGGACAGCCGCCGTTTGGCCTCTTCGTACTGGGCATAGACCGCCTCAATGGCCCGCAGCCGTTTGTCAAGCTGCCGTGGCGTCTCCAGCACCAAATCCTGCAGGCCGTCCAGCTCCTGCTTGATGGCCTCAATATCCTCGGCCGTATAGTCGCGTCCCGGGCCGGCATCCAGGATGTCCTGAACCTGGTGCATCTTTGTCTGAACGCCCTGCAGCTTTTTCATCATCGGCTGAATCCGGCTGGTGCGCAGTGTCAGCTCTTCAAGCAGCGTCGCGACCTTGCGGCGGTTGCGATGAATCTGGCGAACGAGGACCTTCATCCGGTCAACATTGCCGGATTCCTTTGACTCAAAAAACAGCTCGGCATTGCGATCCAGAAGCCGGGTAACAGTCTCGATATTGACCGGCAGCCGTTTTTTGATGATCAGCCGTTCCTGACCTTCGCCGCTGCTCATTTTCATCGTCCGGTCAAACGGCAGCAGTCCCTCATCGACCTGCTGAAGAATCTCGACGGCCATCCGCGCACAGTAATCGTTTTCGAGCACCTTGCGGCGAAACGCCAGGCGCGTCAGCTCGATTTTGCGTGCCAGACTGATTTCCTCATCGCGCGTCAGCAGCGGTATCTCACCCATCTGCGTCAGATACATCCGAATGGGATCGTCAATCTTGCGAACCTCGGCCTCGACCAGTTCCTCTTCAATCTGCAGGTCTTCGACGACATCCTCCTCATCATCGCGGCCGATTTTGTCAGTGTCCTCAAAATCCTCATCGGTGTCTTTTTCGACATCCGCCTCATCCAGAATCTGCACACCGAGCTCATCCAGCGTCATCAGCAGGCTGTCAAGACGAGCCGGACTGATGATTTCATCGGGCAGCGTGTCGTTGATTTCCTCATACGTCAGATACCCTTTTTCACGCCCTTTTTGGATGATCGCGCCGATGACCTGCTCAATCTTCTTCTTACGGCTGGCCAGGACGGCCTGGTCCTGCTCTTCGGCGGACTCGGACGGACTGTCTGACGTCTCCTCATCAGAATCCGAGATCGCCTCATCGTCCCGGGACACCTCGACATCGTCCGACACAGCATCCGTATCGTCGTCCTCTTGCGGGTCGATATCCAACTCATCCAGCTCGTCGGGCGAGATCGCCTGCTGGTCTAAAACTTCATCTTTCTTACTTTTTTTGCCTGTCATAGATATCCTTGTCGTATCACGTCAAGACATTATTGATAGTACGTTATTTATTGCAAACCCCCGCATCGAAGGTTGCCTTTCTGCTGTTTCAAATGCTCGTGAATGCTTTGCAGCACATCGGTTGCTTCGTCGGTCAGGTGTTCCTTATGCGCGTCAATCCGCGCCCGGCGCCGAAGCTGCTCAAGAACCGCCAGCGAATCCTCAAGACGTCGCCGTCCGGTGCCTTTGGGGGCCGTCGCTGCGGTCATCTCGGACAACAGCGACGCGGCGTCAGTGGTTTCAATCTGCCGCAACAGCCGGGCCGGCTCGACTTCATCCCCCGCGTCCAGACACGGCAGCGCAGCGGCGGCAATTTCACGCAACGGCCCGCGATCGCCGAAATCGTCCACAGAAATCTGACCAAAGACACTCGCATACAGTTCCGGTTCCTGCAATAATACCTCGAGAATTTCACGCCGAGCGGCGTCATCTCGAGCGTGTTGACGCTCGCCCGAGTCCTGAGGTTCGTCTGTTGTACGTAAAGACGCCGGTTTGTGTTTCAGTAATTGACGTAATTGGTCGTCGATCCGCGACTTAGGCGTTTTCAGCAGGGCGCTGAGCCGCCCGATCAGCACGGCCAGGGCCAGCGAATCGACCTGCCCGGCCTGGATGGTCGCGGCCACCGTCCGCAAAAACTGCTGAACCGCCTCGGTGCGTTTAGGCAGGCTGTCCTGGCCGTCCAACTGCTCGGCCAACTGATTCCACTTAAACGACAGCACATCCTCGGCGGCGTCAATAACCGCCTCAAAGGCCTCCCGACCGGCCTCAACCAGATAATCACAGGGATCTTTACCGTCCGGAACAAAGGCCAGACGCACATCCACCTTGCCGGTCAAGCACACCTCCATCGCCCGCCCGGCCGCGGCCCGCCCGGCAACATCGCTGTCAAAGACCAGCACAATCCGATCACCGTAGCGGCGCAGCACTTTGGCATGCTCGGCGGTCAAACTGGTCCCCAGGGCCGCAATGACCGTCGGCAGGCCATGCTGATGGGCCATCAGCACATCGGTGTAGCCCTCGACCACGACCGCCCTGCCGGCCTTGACGATATCCTGGCGCCCCTGCCGCAGGCCGTACAAAAGCTGGCTTTTATCAAACAGCGCCGTCGCGGGCGAATTCATATACTTAGCCGGGTCCTGTCCGAGCGTTCGCCCGCCGAAGCCCGCCACCCGACCGGTCACATCGGCAATCGGAAACATCAGCCGATTGCGAAATTTATCGTAACAGCCGGGCGAATTGTCCCGGCGTACCGCAAGGCCGGCCGCCACCAGCGTATCCTGCGAAATATTGTTCTGCTGTGCTATGGCAATCAGATCGTCCCACTTGTCCAGCGCAAGGCCCAGCCCCCATGTACGGGCGGTCTGTTCGGTAATGTTTCGCTGGGCCAAATACTGACGCGCCGCGGCGCCTTTGGACGGGTCCCATAAATTGCCCGCCCAATGTTTCATCGCCCAAGCGTTTATTTTCGCCAGTTCCGCCGCACTGAGCGTGTTCTGGCAGGTCTCATCGCCGCCGCGGCGTTCAGGACGATACGTCGGCAGCGCAATACCGGCCCGTCCGGCCAGACGCTCGATGGCCTGGGCGAACGAAAGATTTTCCTTCATCTGGACAAACTTAATCACATCGCCGCCGGCGCCGCAGGCAAAGCACTTGAAAATCTGCTTGACCGGGGTGACGTACATACTGGGGCGGTGGTCCGAATGAAACGGGCACAGTCCCACATATTCCTTGCCGCGCTTATCCAGACTCAAATACTCGGAAACAACATCCACAATCTCGTTGGCCTGTTGAACCCGGCTGATCAAACTATCGTCCCATTTACCGACCAAAACCACTCCGCGGGCGATTCCCTGCCCATTCTGAGATAAAATTATAAAAGTCGGACCCTGACACGAGGACCCGACATTTTTCATTACGTACGCTCTCCGCACCCATCAACTCGGCACTCATACCGAGGTCATTGAAATTATTACAGACACCTTAAGTATAGACCGATTTAGCAAAAAGTCAAGTCAACCCCTGAATAACGAGCTTAAAACACTGAAAATAGGCATTTTACAAACTGGTGGACACTTGGCTTTTCGAGACAACAGCGCGTTTAGCTATGCTGCAAAAGACAGGATTATCGACACATCTGCTGCAATTGCTCAACAGAAACAAGATCGATCCTTTCCAAAACAAGCTCCGCCTTGTCCTCGAGTTGTTCACGGCTGTAGGTGTTGGTCACCGCCACGGGGCACATCCCGGCAGCCCTTGCGGCCTCAATACCCCAGTGCGAATCCTCAATAACGACACACTCGGCCGGATTTACCGTGTTTTGTCCCGACGCATTGAGTTTCTCCAATGCCAGACGGTAGCCTTCAGGGTCCGGCTTGCCCTTGGCCACATCGTCGGCGGTGACGATGACTTCGAACGCTTCGGCAAGGCGGGTGCCGCCCAGCATCAAGTCGATATCGCTGCGCACCGCCCCCGAGCAGATGGCCCGCCGTATGCCCTGCTCGGTCAGCATCGCCACAAAGGATTCGACCCCGTCAATCAGCAGCCGTTCGGTGCTTGCCAATGCGTCGAATACATCCTTTTTTTCCGCTTTCAACCGCTGCACGCCGGCCGCATCGAGCCCCATTTTGTAATCCCGATTGACCGCTTCGATATTCTCCACGTCGGTCAGGCCGAGATATGTGTCCCAATGGTGCTCTTTGGAAACATCCACCCCATACCGATTGAACACCGTATTCAGCGCCCGATAGTGCAGCGCCTCCGAATCGCAAATCACACCGTCAAAATCAAAAATCACCGCTTTGAGCATAATATCGTTTAGTCCTGTTTTGAAAGAGATTCCAGTTTAGTCAGCCATTGATTAAAATGCGGACATTCCCGCCGCATCCGATTCAATCCTATTTTTCTTGCTGCGGACAACCCATTGATTGTTTTTCTAAAGCCTTGATGAATCTTTTCAATTCGTCTTGACGGACATGTGTCATAATGGTCATTAATGTCTTCCGGTGACTGAAAACCATCTCGTATCGCCTGAAAACTCTCGGTAAGGCGAATATCACCAAGGGCGGCTGCAAGTCCAGCAGTATCTGAAAAAAGAAGCGCCTCAAATTCGTGCATCTGCACATAGGGAATGAATCGTGACGAATCGAAATCTGATCCCATTGAGTCAACCATATCTTGGCGCAACGCAATCTCGATAGACGTCGCTTTTTCATCAGTGGTGTGACACGAACCAGCCAGCTCTCTTGCAGGCCAATCGGTTGGCAGGGCATAAAAATCAACCATAGTGGCACAGATCAATTGGCTGTCTTCTTTGAACGAACGCATCAATCTGTCTTTGGCCTTGTTGTAACGGGGCACTCCTCCGCGAGGGCGAAACATTACCGCGTGAAAATAAACGCCCTGCTGATCGAAGAAGGGCTTGACAAGCCTCTCAATAAAAGCCTTTTCGGTTTGACCTTCCACCAACACACGGATTCTACTCATTCTCCGGCCTCCCCTCCAAGAGATTCATTTCCCACAGTTCGCCCAGGGAATAATCACCGATCCACTCCTTTAACTTTTCCAAAGGGAGGCGTCTGAATACCGATTCTTCATTTTTTCGCTCAACGACGACAATATCCTCAGGACGAAAACGACTAATCAAACTCGCCGACTGAGTGGCTACAATGACCTGTGTTTTTAGTGAGGCTGCCTGAATCATCTCCGCCAACAGTCCAAGCGCATTAGGATGAAGTCCAAGCTCCGGCTCATCCAGCAAAATTGTTGACGGCGGACTCGGTTGGAGCAACGCCGTCGCAAGACAGATAAACCGCAATGTACCATCCGATATCTGGCTTGGAAGGAAGTGATAATCCGACCCTTTCTGACGCCATTCAAGCAATACCTGCTTATCGTCTTTGAATTCTTCTTCAAGCAATCGAAATTCGTCAAAGAACGGGGCGGCCAATTGAATCGTTTCACGAATTCGCTGGTATTGTTTTTCGTGTTTCTTTTTCAAGAATAAAAGAAATGCTGCTAAATTACTCCCGTCCGGGCGCAAATATTCATAGTCTCGTATCGTACACGGCCTCTTAACCGCCGCGAAATCACTGGTGTCGTGAAAATGATACGCCACCCAGCTTTCCATAAGGGGTTGAATTGTTTCTTTAATATTCCTTATGTATTCTTCTGTTTCAATATCGCTTCGTTTTGAGAAAAGCGTTGACTCTGACAGTCCGCGATCAAGTTGTTTGGCCCATTTGCTGTGTAAGCCGCGTTGGCCGCCTCTAACATCTTCCTCATAAAAAAGCAGGTCATTTGTTTTTGAAGCAAAAGTCTTGAAGTCCCAACACATTGCAGGGGCCCCTGCCGCAATACTCCCCGAAAGCTCTGTCGTCATTTTCAGGCCCAGGAAAAGCACCCTATCCGCTCCGCCTTCGCGCCCTACATAAAGTTGAAATTGCCCTTTTGCAACAGCACGTAACAACTCAAAGAATTGGATAAAATTGCTTTTCCCCGCTCCATTGGGGCCGATCAGGATATTGAGATCGCGAAGTTCAAAGTTCTCAAGACATCGAATCGACTTGAACCCTTTTATGGTTAATTGACTGATTGCCTGTCCCATATCTTTCAATCTCCGTTTTCATCAGAATGATAGGCCAAAGCCCATCCTACACAAAAAACCCCGGCGTTTGGGGGCCGGGGCTATTATACTGCATATCCGATTGGATTGGCAATGGTTTTTATCCGTTTTCGGGAACGGGGCCGGCCAGGACTTCGTATTCGCGGAAGCTGCTCTTGTCGCCGCCAGTGATTTGCTCGGCCCAGGCCTTGATCTGAGCGGCGTTGCGGCCGACGTACCGGCGTGCCATGGAAAGCTTGCGCTGGGCCATCGGCACGGGTTTGGCTGTCCGCTCGCCGTCTGTCGG
>SKKI01000215.1 GCA_007121565.1 Phycisphaerae bacterium | reverse complement strand
TCACGGGTGACCTTAAAGCACGGATCCTCATCGGTCAGACGGTCCAGGGCCGCGCTGATTTTATTCTCATCGCCCCGCGAGGCCGGCTCCATCGCCAGCGAGAACATCGGATTCGGCAGCGACGGCATCGCAAAGGCGCCGCTGAACTGCCCGTCATGCACCATATCGCCCAGGTGCAGGTCGTCGAGCTTGGCCAGCGTTACAACATCGCCGCAGGTGCCGGCCTCAAGTTCCTTGGTCTCGGCGCCCTGCATCTTGAGCGGGTGGCCGGGACGCAGGGGTTTTCGGGCGTCGTTGACCAGCAATTGCGTCGAGGCGGTCAACTGCCCGCTGAACAGCCGAATCGAGGCCTGCTTCATATTGGAGCGGGGGTCAAAGCCCACGCGAAAGACCAGGCCGCACAGCGGGCCGTTGGGATCGGGCTTGACCTCGACGGTGTCGTCGCCATGTTTCAGAACTGCAGGCGGCGCATCGGCCGGTGAGGGCCCGTAGTTGGCGATCACGTCAAGCAGCTCGGTAATGCCCACTTCGTGGCGGGCGTCGGTAAAGACGATCGGAATAAGCGTACCGGCCAGCATGGCTTTGGCAATCACCGCCCCGAGCTTGTCCGGGCCGATCTCCTCGCCGCCCAGGTAGCTTTCCATCAATGCCTCATCGGCCTCGATGGCGCTTTCCATCAGTTCGGTGTAGGCCTGCTCGACGTCCATGACCGGCGAGCTGCCGCTGGGGGCGGCAGTACAGTCGATCACCGACTTTTTGTCTTCGCCGGGCAGGTTCGCGCAGCGGCATTGCGTGCCGAAAGTCTCCTGGAGCTGGGCCAGCAGCTCAGCCAGATCGACATTGTCGGCGTCAATGCGGTTGATGACAATCAGCCGCGCCTTGCCCGCGTCGGTGGCGGCCTGGAACAGCTTGCGGGTGTTCATCTCGATGCCGTTGGCGGCGTTGACCACCATTACCGCGACCTCGGCGGCCGGAATCCCCGGCAGCGCTCCGCCGACAAAATCCGGATACCCCGGCGTATCGATGATATTGATCAGTTTGCCTTTGTAGTCGCAATACAGCAGCGAGGCGTGAATCGAGTTGCCCCGCTCCTTTTCCTCCTCGTCATAGTCGCTGACCGTATTCTTCTCGTCGATCGACCCGAGTCGGTTGGTTACGCCGGCGGTGTGCAAAATGGCCTCGGCCAGCGTGGTTTTGCCGCTGTTGCCATGTCCCAGCAGCACAATATTGCGAATATCTTGTAGAGTAGCCACGATTCCTGAACCTCCGATTATCTTGCGTTCGTTCTCTGGTTCACACGAAACTGCGAAGTATAGACAACCGGGCCGGTCTTATCAAGCACAAAAAAAGGGAAATTTACAACAAAAGACTTCCCCTGTCTTGTTGTGTGGCCGGCGGCCGAGCGGTTCGGGCTGAAATTTGCCGTATTGGCGGTGCGTCGGCTGTTTTTGTGTTTGCTTTTTCGGGTTTGTTATTATATCACTTCAAAAGAGCGATTTATGGGCCAATCGGCTCGCGATACCGTATGACACAACCCTGCTCCATTCAGACACCGCTGACCGATGCGACGCTGCGGACGTTGCGGGCCGGCGACGAGGTGCTGCTGTGCGGCACGGTGTATGCCGCCCGCGATCAGGCGCACAAGCGGCTTTGCGCGCTGATCGAGGCGGGAAAGCCCCTGCCGTTTGACCTGGCCGGCCAGGCGATCTATTACGTCGGACCCACGCCGGCTCGCCCCGGGCGGATCATCGGTGCGGCCGGTCCGACGACCGCTACGCGCATGGATGCCTTTACCCCCGCGCTGCTGGCGCGCGGCCTGAAGGCGACCATCGGCAAAGGCCTGCGCGGCCTGGAAGTGCAGAAGGCCATCGTCCAGTTCGGCGCGGTGCATTTTGCCGCCCTCGGAGGCGCCGGAGCCCTGCTGAGTCGCTATATCACTGCCAACGACCTGCTCGCATGGGACGATCTCGGCGCCGAGGCCCTGCGCCGATTGGAGTTTCAGGACTTTCCGCTCATCGTCGCCTACGACACCCGCGGCGGATGCGTCTATCGGTAGGGTGGGCCGTGCCCACCACGCGGAACCAAAACAATCTACAAGGGTGGGCATGGCCCACCCTGCGAAAGGACTGTGACATTGAAAGCAGCATTTTTGGGTTTGACACAATCGGGCAAGAGCACGCTGGTCTCGGCGATCAGCGGCCGGCCGGCCGCCCCGATGGGCGCAACCGACGCTCAGGAAGTGATGGTTTCGGTGCCGGATCAGCGGCTGGACTGGCTGACGGGGCTTTACCAGCCAAAAAAAACCGTGCACGCGACAATTGATTGCGTCGATCTGCCGGGGCTGTCGTTTGCCGACGACCACGGGCGGGCCGCGGCGCGGCGTCTGCTGAACCAGTGGCGCACCGCCGATATGTTCGTGATTGTGCTTCGGGCCTTTGACAACCCGTCCGTGCCGGCCTACCGCGACCGCGTCGATCCGCGGCGCGATCTGGATGAGCTCAAGACCGAACTGCTGCTGGCCGATCTGGAACTGGTTGCCACCCGCATTGAACGGCTTGAAAAACAGGTTCACAAGCCCAGCAAGACCCAGGCCCGAGACAAAGCCGAGTACGCCCTGCAGCTCAAGCTCCAGGAGGCCATCGAGGCCGAACAACCCATCCGCAGTGTTGTCGCCGACCAGGCCGGCCCGGAGATGGAGATCATCCGGGCGCTGAATTTCCTGACGCTCAAGCCAATGATGGTCGTGGTCAATGCCGGTGAGGACCAGTTGGATAAGACGTTTGAGCTGAGCGATGCGGCCGAGGGAATGGAGGTCATCACCCTGTGCGCGACGCTCGAAAGCGAGCTGGCCGCGCTGGATGCCGACAGCCGCCGGGAGTTTATGGACGCGATGGGACTGACCGAATCGGCCGCCCAGAAGTTCGTACAATCCTGTTACCGCACGCTGGGGCTGATCAGCTTCCTGACCGTCGGCACAGATGAGGTGCGCGCCTGGCCCATCGAGGCCGGCACCAGCGCCCACGACGCAGCCGGCAAGGTCCACTCGGACATCAAACGCGGCTTTATCCGCGCCGAGACCATGGCCTACGACGACCTGAAGGCTCTCGGTGACGAAAAGGCCGTCAAGGCCGCCGGCAAAATGCGGCTCGAGGGCAAGGCCTACACCGTCGCCGACGGCGATATCATCAACTTCCGCTTCAATGTTTGAGGATATGGATGCCCAGCAAAACACAGAGCGTATTGCCTCCAAAATCAGGGGCTTGATCCCCGATCCCCAATATCCCGAAAAACTCGCCAATCTCCTCAAAAAATCCAATCCCCGGCTAAAATCCAACCAGCATGTTGCGCGACTAAGAAAATTTCCGAAAAAGATGTATACATAACCCATTGTGTCTATTTGGCTTATAGCGGGCCAGTAGAAATTTGAAATAATTTTCAAAGATAATGCGTACTATACTGGTATACTTGTTTATGCGGCAACGGCAAACCGCTATGAGGCGCCGCGGTACACCTTTGAAACAACACCCACATCCGCCCGCGGGCAAAACAGCTCAAAGCCTCATAATATCGCGCCCAACAACAACGCCGCAGGCGGTTGAAATACGGCGGCCGAATCGAAAAAAAAGGATTTTGACAAATGCAGAAATTTACTCAAAAACCTCAAAGATTGCCGCGCATTTAAGCCGACAAGGAAATAGACCAAGGGTGGAAAAAAAGCGAGCACGATAGCCAGAAAAATAAGTTTTTTCTCACACCTTGGCGGATTTATTTCGTAGATTTTGGTAGAGCAGTTGTATGTGCTAAAGCCAAAATAATGTTGTTTGAAACAACCGGACAAAAGCCGGAGGGATGGATCATGAAGAACATCACAATCATCATGCTGGTGGTTCTGGCCACAGCGCTGGCGGCAGTCTCCGGATGCGATGTCGAAGCTCAGCGACGACACCGTGCTCAGCAAAACTTCGAACAGAGAATGGATCAGGTCCGTTTGGAACAGGCCCGAGAGGCGATGGATCAGGGGCGATATCAGTATGCTCAAAGAGTGCTTACGCCTGTTCTGGATTCGCCTCAAAGACAGCACGAGGCCCATCGCCTGATGAATCGGATCCAAACCGCCGAGCAGATTTACACCCAGATGGCTGAGTACCGCAGCCGGGACGACGACGAACGCGTCTATTGACAACCATTGAAAAGCCCGCCTGAATCCAGCCGGGCGACCTTGCGTCTATCAATATCTGGCCGCATGTCGCGATACCCACCGTGTATCCGCCATGCGGCTTTTTTCATCCCTTTTGACTTGCTCATATCCGCTTTTTTCTCTACACTATCGCTGTCTTGAGTCTGTATTGAGCGATTAAGGATATAGAATGAGTCATTCGAAGCTGACCGATCTTTATCAGCGCCTGCTGGCCCGCTACGGCCCGCAGGGCTGGTGGCCGGCAAACGGGCGGTTTGAGATCATTGTCGGGGCGATATTAACCCAGAACACCAACTGGACCAACGTCGAAAAGGCCCTTATCAACCTTAAAAACGCCGGTTGCCTGACGCCCTGTCAACTCTATGCCCTGGACGTGCCGTCCCTGGCCGAGCTGATCCGCCCGGCCGGCTATTTTAACATCAAAACCCAGCGGCTGCGGCATTTTCTTCAGTGGCTGCTGGACCGCTTTGACGGCGACCTGGACGCCGTCGGGCAACTGTCAACCCACCACCTGCGGGAGCAACTGCTGGCGATCAAGGGCATCGGCCCGGAAACCGCCGATTCAATCTGCCTTTACGCCTTCGAAAAGCCGGTGTTTGTCGTCGATGCCTATACCGCCCGCATTCTGGGCCGCCACGGGATGATCTGGCCGGAGGCCGGATACGAAGAGATACGTGAATATTTTGAGGGCAGCCTGGAGCGCAATGCCCGGCTCTACAACGAATTTCACGCCCTGCTGGTGCGGCTGGGCAAAGAACACTGCAAGCCCAAACCCCGCTGCGGCGGCTGCCCCATCGAAGACTGGCCGCACAGCCTATGAGGCGGACAACAAGGCCCCATCACCTGTCACATCCGCGCCGGGCCGTCGATACCAGCCTGCGATGCACCGCCGACCGCGTCCGTCAGGGCGTCGTCGAGGAAGTGCTCACGGTCGGCAACCGAATCGGTCAGAACATCGCCTCGGTCAACCGGGACGATACCAAAAAAGAGTTGCCATTTGCCCAAACCGTGCTATAATCATGTCTTTATCGCGGGGCGTGGCGCAGTTTGGCTAGCGCGCATGACTGGGGGTCATGAGGTCGCAGGTTCAAGTCCTGTCGCCCCGATCACCCTAAGCTGTTGATGATAAACGGCTTAGGGTTTTTTAATGGGCACGCCGAAACGCCCGACCCAAACCCTCCTTGACTAAAATCAGTCTTTTTTGAATGCGCCACCTGAAAACGACACGCCGAACGGCCTGACCGGCGCGCTTGTCTGGAACGCAGACACCGCCGAAAGAAAGGACTATTTGAAGATTTCAGAACAACGCGAGGTTGACCAATATCCCCACGTATCCTTCAATGACTTTATGTTAAGAAATGTATAGACAGACCCTCCGTTGTTCAGCTTTGCTTCACTCATCTGCCACCAGTTCGACTGGTGGTCGATGGTTTACCTGCTGCAGCCAACGGTATCAAGCATTTCAGAAAATAATTTTAGGATATGCCGTAAACATCGCTTCCCCGGTCTCGAAAAAAGTGCCGTCCGGTTCGATCCAAAGGGTTTCTGTGTCGCGGAGGAAATTCAGTTGCGCGATGGTGTAGTCGGTCAGAGCCGCGGTGAAGTCGGTCTCGGCGTCGTAAAGATCCTGCTGGGCGTCGAGCACGTCGCGCGTGTCGGCCCGGCGGTAGTGCAGCATCTCAATAGTGGTCTCGAGACGCCGACGTGCGAGCTGCCGCGCGTCTTTCTGCAGAACGTAGCGGTCACGGGCCTCGGCCATATCCCGCCAGGCCTTGCGGACCTCGGCGGTGATTTGATACGTGTGATTTTCATACTGCCTTTCCATGGCAGTCAGGGCAACCAAGGCGCGTTTGTAGGTGTGGGCCTCGGTGACCCGATCCAGCGGCAGGCTTCCTTCCAGCCCCAGCGTGTAACGGGACTGCGCATTGCCCCCCGCCGGCGCGGCCGTGCCGAACAACGCCAGATCGGCCCCGAGCGCATCTTCGGCGATATGAACGTGACGTTCTGCGTCGGCAACCTGATCCTGCGTGTTGGCCAGATCCAATCGCTGGGCCAGGGCG
>SKKI01000009.1 GCA_007121565.1 Phycisphaerae bacterium | reverse complement strand
GTGAGCTTTTCCGACCTGCTTGGCCAGAGCTTCGAGTACGCCGCCGATGCGTCGCTGAACAAAGCCGCCCGGCAGGTAGTAGAACGGATGGAACGGCCGTGGCAATAAAGATAAACAGTAAAAGATAATGACGGAGTCGGCTGCTGGCCGAATCGATTTTCACGAACTCATCAAATGCATAGGATATAATGACAAAACAGCAGTTACCGCCTAAACGAAAACCTGGCACGCCTGGCTCCAAGGGCCTGCCGCCCCGCTATAATCGCAGTCCGTTCACATGGCTTTTGATCGCGATGGTCCTGATGGCCATCTTTATGTCACTGAGCCATCTGCGGCAGGCCGAAAAGCTGACCCTTACCGAATTTGAACGCTACGTCGAACAAGACTACATTAAAACGGCTGTCTTCGATGATACCAACAAAGAAATCAGCGGCCAGTTCAGCGAACTGGGCATTGCCAATCGCCCGGACGGGGCGCCTGGGACCTATCAGCTTACATACTCTGCGGAACTGCTGCCCGATTTGATGGACAAGCTCAGGGCCCACAATGTCGAAGTGGAATTTGAACGCGCCGGGCTGTGGGTTCAGTTTCTGTTCAGTTTGATCCCCTTTATACTGATTATCGGATTGATTTACTTTTTCTTTCTGCGCAATCTCAAGCGCGGCGGCGGCGGGATGCTGATGAACTTCGGACGCAGTCAGCATCGCATGCGCGGCAAGGATAAGAAGATCACGTTCAAGGATGTCGCCGGCATTGAAGAGGCCAAAGACGAAGTGACCGAGATTATTGAGTTTCTCAAGAATCCGAGCAGATTCCACAAAATCGGCGGGCGCATCCCGCGCGGTGTGCTGCTGTCCGGGCCGCCCGGCTGCGGCAAAACACTGCTGGCTAAGGCCATCGCCGGCGAGGCGGATGTGCCGTTTTTTACCATTGCCGGAAGCGACTTTGTGGAAATGTTTGTCGGCGTCGGGGCCAGCCGTGTGCGCGATCTGTTCAAGCAGGCCAAGGAAAATTCGCCATGTATTATCTTCCTCGACGAAGTTGACGCCATCGGCAAGAAACGCGGTCCCGGCTTTGTCAGCGGCGGCCATGACGAGCGCGAACAGACGCTCAACGCCATCCTGGTAGAGATGGACGGGTTTGACACCCATGACCAGGTGATCGTCATCGCCGCGACCAACCGGGGCGATATCCTCGATAACGCCCTGACCCGCCCGGGGCGGTTTGACCGGCAGGTGGTGGTGCCGCTGCCGGATTTACAGGGGCGGATGATGATTCTCAAGATTCATGCCAAGAAGATCAAGTACGATCCGTCGGTGGATTTTGAACGGCTGGCGCGTGTGACGCCGATGTTCACCGGCGCCGAGCTGGAGGCGCTGATCAACGAGGCCGCCATCAGCGCGACCATGCACGGCAAGGATTTTGTCGAGATGAGCGACTTTGAGGAGGCCCGCGACAAAGTGCGCTGGGGCCGCGCCAAGCGCAGCCGCATCGCCGACGAATCGGACAAACGCCTGACCGCCTATCACGAGGCCGGCCATGCGCTGGTCCAGGCGACGGTCAAAGACGCCGACCCGCTGCACAAGGTCAGTATTATCCCGCGCGGCCCGATGGGCGGAGCGACGTTTGCCCTGCCGGAAAAAGACCGGCTGTTCTACTCCAAGAAGTTCTGCTCGGCCCAGCTTCAAATCTGCTTCGGCGGCCGCGTGGCCGAGGAGCTGTTTTGCGACGATATCACCAGCGGCGCCCAGTCGGACATCAAGCAGGCAACAATGCTGGCGCGCGGGATGATTATGGAATGGGGTATGGGCGAGGAGGTCGGGCCGGTCAGTTACAGCTCCGACGGCAGCGACGGCTATTTTCACTCAGGGCCGGAATATTCGCAGCGCACCGCCGAGTTGATTGACAGGGAAGTGAAAAAGCTGATCGATACGGCCTATGTACAGGTCAAGGATATGATCGAGGCCAATAGCAAAAAGCTTGATGCCCTGGCTCAGGCCCTGATCAAATACGAAACGCTCGACGCCGAGGATGTGAACACAATTCTCGCCGGCGGGCAATTGGATAAGGCCACCATGTCGGACCTGCTGGCGACCGAACAAAAGAAAACCGTCGAATCGAAAAGCGCCTCCGACAGCGCATCGGACGACGAGGACGACAGCGCAATTCCGGACGATCTTTACAGCGACCAGCCGGATGACCTTGAGGACCAGGACCGGGACGCTTGATGACGGCCTCTGAGCAGGCCGTCGTCAATCGCGATCCGCAGCGATGACCTCGACCGAGTGCGGACGGTACTGATTGAGCCAGGCAAGCTGGTTGCGTCCGAGCGTCGCCTCGATGCTGACGGTGCTGTCCTGGTAGTGTTCGGTCAGATCATTGCCGACGGTGTGCAGGAAATGATTCAGCTTGCCGTCGCCTGCCGAGGCGGTCACCCGCACCCGCACCCGATCGCCGCGAATTCTTTCGGCAATCGCGCCGGCCAGTTGTTCAAGCTGATAGCCCGTCTTGGCCGAGACGCTCAGCGCGTCGGGATAGACGGTCTGCACGGCATCAAACAGATCGCGCCTGGCGATGTGGTCGGATTTGTTCAGGACGACGAGCATGTCTTTGCCGCTGCAGTGGATCTCTTTGAGGACGGTCTCGACGCTTTTGATCTGGTCAAAGACCTCCGGGCTGGAGGCGTCGACCACATGCACCAGCAGATCAGCATTGACCGCCTCTTCGAGCGTGGCTTTGAACGAGGCGACCAGGTGGTGCGGCAATTTGCTGACGAACCCGACCGTATCGCTGAGCAGGGCCTCCACTCCGCTTTGAACGCCCCATTTGCGGGTACGCGTATCCAGCGTGGCAAAAAGCTGATCCTCCACATACACCTCGGCGGCGGTCAGGGCATTCATCAGGGTGCTTTTACCGGCGTTGGTATAGCCGACCAGGCAGATTTTATAAAACCCCCGGCGTCCCTCGATTTCGCGCAGTTTCCGCTTGTCGATGCCGTCGATCTCGCGTTTGAGTTCGGTGATGCGTTTTTTGACCAGGCGACGGTCGATTTCAAGCTGTTTTTCTCCGGTGCCGCGTGTGCCGATGCCGCCGACCGCACCGGCCGCAGTGCCGCCGCCGGCGCCGGTAACCGTATCCAAGTGGCCCCACATCCGCGTCAGGCGGGGGTAGGTGTATTCAAGCTGGGCCAGCTCGACCTGCAGCTTGGCCTGCTTGGTGCGGGCGCGGGTGGCGAAGATGTCCAGAATCAGCTCGCTGCGGTCCAGCACCTTGCATTTGACGATCGTTTCCAACTCGCGGATTTGTGCCGGCGTCAGATCGTTGTCAAAAATGACCACCTCGGCCTCGTGCTCCAGAACCTTTTCCCGAAGCTGACGGGCCTTGCCCGAGCCGATATAGGTTGCGGCGTGAATGTCGCGTAATTTTTGGAGCGACCGGTAAACAACACAAGCCCCGGCACTTTGGGCCAGTGCCTGCAACTCCTGCAACGGGTCCTCCTGTCCATGATGACGATCGCGGGGCAAAAAAGCGCCCACCAGAAT
Source organism: Phycisphaerae bacterium (assembly GCA_007121565.1). Classification (GTDB taxonomy): domain Bacteria; phylum Planctomycetota; class Phycisphaerae; order Sedimentisphaerales; family Anaerohalosphaeraceae; genus T3Sed10-213. The sequence goes on along the minus strand of SKKI01000009.1, from coordinate 2,760 downwards.
CGCCCTTTCCTGCTGAACTGTGTTCTGCTTGTGGTCTTGATTCAACGCTATACATACCCTTTCAAATGGTTTCCATTACCTACACAGTATACTATTTTTATTTATACGAATCAACACGGCAGCAGGTTGCCCGTTTTGTCGGGAATAATACGCATTGTGAAAAAATCTCGCGCGAATCCTCATTTTAGACTTGCGCCGTCCTGAATCTTCTGTCATACTGATGTATAAACGGACAGACCGATGCAGATTACCGCTGACCCGCCCACCGATGCAGCCCGGAACGGAATCCGACCGAATCGCTTGTGGGCCTATCTGAAAAGTCATTATCCGATCATGCGGCGCAGGCGGGTGCGGATGCCGGCCGGTTTGGCGCCGGGGGGCACGAGCACATGGATGGCATGGGGGATGACTTTGATCTCGGCGGGCATAGCGGGGCCGGGGTCGCCGTCGATCTGGCAATAGAGGGTTGGGTCGCCGACCGGTTCGACGCGGATGCTTTTGGCCTGGGTATAGAGGGCGTTTTTGCCGGGAATGTGGCGTTTGAGGGCGGTTTTGAACGCATGCCACAGCAGGCAGGCCTGGTTGGTGCACTTAAAAATACAGACATCGAGCAGGCCGTCGCCGTAGTCGGCGTTTTTAAGAATGCTCAGGCCGATGGCGTACCGGCTGATGTTGCCGACAAAAACCAGCCCGCGGCCGTTGAAGATTTCCCGCCCGTCGGCTTCGACCCGCATCGGGGGAAAATTGTATTCCCAGAATGTCCGCCAGATCGGCCAGAAGTAGTCCAGATGATTGATATGGCCGCAGCGAACACCGTGCATCCGATGAATGACCGCGCCGTCAAAGCCGAACCCGGCAATCGCGGTAAAGCACTTGCCGTTGAGCACGCCCAGATCGAGCGGGCGCCGGGTGCTGCCTTCGAAGGCCTGGATGACCGAGTCGAGGGTAAAATCAAAGCCCAGTTCGTTGGCCAGGAGATTTTCCGTGCCGCAGGGCGTGGGCAACAGGACCTTGTCAGAGCCTTCCAGTCCGTGGATGACCTCGCGCAGCGTGCCGTCACCGCCGGCGGCACAGACCAGGGCACAGTCGTAATCCACCGCCGCCTGTGTGGCCAGCTCGCAGGCATGTTCCAGCGACTCGGTAAAGACCAGCCGCACATCGAAGCGGCGCTGCTTCAGGTAGTTCTGAAAGCCGCAGACAAGCTCTTTGCTGCTGCTGGCCCCTGATTTCGGATTGACAATGTATTGTATATATCCGTCGTGCGGATTCATAAGCGTTCGCATTCAAAATTATATCGCGATGGGCCGCAACCCATCCTACGCAGTTTCACACCGGTCGGTGCTTTTGTTGTATCGGCCAAACCAGCGGCTTTCTGAGAGTTAAATCGTAAAAGGCGTATCCTGCTTTTCATGTCGGCGTCTTTGAAATTCCCATCAATTTGGCCATCATCGCGGCGTAGCCTTTTTTGATATGTGGCCTGTCGGCCAAATCCAGCCGGGTCAGCACAGCCTTGATGACGGCCTCGTCCGGGCCTTCCACTTCGACAAAGTTGCCCAACGGCGGTACATCATCCAGGCAGATTTCACAGCCATCCAGGGTCCAGAGATGGCGGGTTTTGGTCACCGTCAGGGTAGTCTGGTAACCCAGCCCCTGCAGGATGTGGGTCATCGCCTCGCCGTCGGCCACGGTGGTTTCGTATTCGGGACGGGATTTGTAGGGGCCGGCCTGTTTGGGACCTTTGAAGGTCAGAATCGATATCGTCTTTTCGTCGGCGGTCTCGGTGCGCAGGCGCAGGCCGCAGCCGCGTTGGGTCAAGCCTCCGGCGGCATCGAAGAAATACGCGTCGTGCTGAGCCTGCCTGGCGATAAACCGCGCGCCGAGATGGCCCAGCCGTTCGGCGATGGGCTCAAGCGATTCCACCTTGATTTTGGCTTCGATTTCCAGCATCGCAGCTTCCGGCGTCCGGCTGTGCAGCTAATTGCCGGTTCCTACACGACAATATTGACCAGTCGGGATTTGATAACGATGATTTTTTTGGGCGTTTTGCCGTCGATGGCCGCCTGGACTTTTTCCGAGGCCAGGGCCTTTTGCTGGATCGTCGCTTCGTCAGCGTCGGCGGGCACGACGATCTTATCCTTGATTTTGCCGAGTACCTGAACGGCCAGTTCGATTTGCTTTTCTTTGCACAAGTGCTCATCAAACCTCGGCCACGGAGCATAGGCCAGCGAGTCGTTATGTCCCAGCCGCTGCCAGAGTTCCTCGGCGATATGCGGGGCAAACGGCGACAGCAGCAGCACAAACGGCTCAACAACGGCTCTGGAACGCACGCTTTGCCGCGCCAGGTGATTGATAAAAATCATCATCTGGCTGATGGCGGTGTTAAAACCAAACCCCTCAATATCGCCGGTAACTTTCTTGATGGTCTGATGCAGCAGGCGCAGGGTTTCTTCGTCCGCCTCGGCGTCCTGAATAGCCGGCGACAGAGCGCCGCTTTCGGTGTCGATGAGCGTCCGCCAGACCTTGCCCAAAAACCGGTGCACGCCCTCGACGCCCTGCATACTCCACGGCTTGGTTGCCTCCAGCGGCCCCATGAACATCTCGTACAGCCGCATCGAGTCGGCCCCGTATTGCTCGATCACCGCATCGGGGTTGCTGCCGTTGCCGCGCGTTTTGCTCATCTTCTGGTTGTCCTCGCCGAGGATCATCCCCTGGTTGATGAGTTTTTTGAACGGCTCGGCAGTGGACGCGTAGCCCAGATCG
>SKKI01000181.1 GCA_007121565.1 Phycisphaerae bacterium | reverse complement strand
GTGATATTGACAAACGCGTCCAGCGCTTCGCGCAGTTGGCAGAACCACTGGCCGTTATAGACCAGCTCGGCATAGCGCAGCGCGACCTGCTGCTTGTAGTGCAGGGTTTCGCGATCCAGCGCCAGCATTTCCAGGGCGCGATGAGCGGCGCTGAGGATCGTGCCGCCGGGGGTCTCATAGACGCCGCGGGATTTCATGCCGACGAGGCGATTTTCGACCAGATCGACCTGGCCGACGCCGTGCTTGCCGCCGAGGGCGTTGAGCCGCTCGATGAGCGTGACCCCGCCGATGGGCCGACCGTTGAGCTTGACGGGGATGCCCTGCTCGAAACCGATCTCAACATAGTCGGCCCGGTTGGGCGTCTTGGCAATCGGCGTTGACATCACAAACAGGCTGTCCTTCGGCTCGTTCCACGGATTCTCCAGGTCGGCCCCTTCGTGGCTGATGTGCCACAGGTTGCGGTCGCGCGAGTAGATTTTCTTTTTGCTTTGCTCGATGGGGATGTTGCGTTTGCGGGCGTAATCGACGGCTGCCTCGCGGCTGGTCAGCGTAAAGGCCGGGTCCTTCCACGGCGCGACGATTTTGAGTGTCGGATCCAGCGCCATAAACGTCAGCTCGAAGCGCACCTGATCGTTGCCCTTGCCGGTGGCGCCGTGGGAGACCGCTGTTGCGCCGGTGGCGTGGGCCACCTCGACCTGATGTTTGGCGATCAGAGGGCGAGCGATGCTTGTACCCAGCAGGTAGCCGTTCTCATAGACCGCTCCGCTTTTGAGCATCGGCCAGAGATACTCCTCGACAAATTCCCTGCGCAAATCCTTGACGACGCACTTGACGGCGCCGGTTTCCAGGGCCTTTTTCTGAATACCCTTGAGTTCATCGCCCTGGCCCAGCTCGGCGGCAAAGGCCACCACATCATAGCCGTAGGTCTCCTTGAGCCACGGCAAAATCACGCTCGTATCCAGCCCGCCGCTGTAGGCCAGGACTACTTTTTCCACTTTTTTAGCCATCTCAGTATCGACTCCTGAAAGTATTTTACCGACTTGCAGTCGGCAATCTGTCATTTCACACACCGGCAAAATGTCGCCACTGCACCTCTATAGTCCAGTGTACCACGTCAGATAAGGTGTTGCAATAGCGCAAAATAATGACAGGATGGGCAACAATAAGACAAGAGGACGCTATTTTGTTTTCTGATAGCGTTTGCAGATATAGCGGGCGGACTGTCTGTCGATATCAGATGACAGTCACTTGGCCGCTGTTGGTTAATGGCCGGTCCGGCTGTGCGTTTACATACCGGCAAATTGGACGGCCATGCCGATGGTGCCGCTGTGCAGCATCGTGTCGCGCTCGACGCGGAGGATCTTGGCGGTTTTGATGCGGGCGTATTGGCCTTTCTGGCGGGCCAGTGAAACCGTGCGGGGGAAGTTGACCTCGACCTCGTGGCCGGGGCGGATGGGCGCGGTCATCGGCAGGCTGATGTAGGCCCCGCCTTTGCTGACATTGACGCTTTTGCCGGAAAAAAAGCGGTTGGCCTCCGGAATCCAAACACTGACCGGCCAGGCCAGGTCCGAGCGTCTGTCTTTGCGCTGTTCGACAAGCGTACTTTCCATAGCTGCGTTCTCCTTAAATCTCGTCAGTTTAATCGCCATAGGTGGAATATCGGCAATGTCAAAATGGGGAGTTTAGGAGAAATGGGAAGTTTTTGTGTTTTCTCTACAGTTTTTCGATGTTTCCCTGAACAGGTAAAATCGAAGATTGTATTATCGGTCGATGGCGGCACAGATTTTTAAAGTCTGCTCACTACAAATGGAAAACGTGCCCGATCAGGTGCGCATCGCATCTATTTCGACTAAGGCTATCGGGAAAAAGATAAAAATCGGCAGCCAACTGAACAAGGCCGGGTGAACGCGTCCGAAAAAGGGCTCCGTAGCATACAGCGAGCTTAAAAACGCCACGGTAAAGCAGGCTGCCGTGATCAAAAAGCTCCGCAAAATCGCCGATTTGATGTCGCGCGGATCCCGGCAGACCAACACCGGCAGAGCCACCATCAGCATAATCAGGTTGATGATCGGCACCGTAATCCGGCTGTGCTTCTGGACGGCAATCTCCGGCAGTTGCGTATGCCGCGTGCCGGGGTCCTGCTCCAGCTCGATCAATTGCCGCAAACTGAGCAGCGACATAAACCCTTCCCGCCGCCGCAGTGGGATCGTCTGCGGATCGAGATTGGTGGCATAAAAGTCCACCGCCTCATCCGCACCAGCCGTGATCGCTTCGGGGGCCACCCGTGAGGCGCTGAGAAAGTGTCCGTCCTCAAGCGTCCATCCCCGGCGGTCGGCATCATACACGGCTCGCGCGGCTTGAATGCGACCGACCACTCGCCATGCGCCGTCCTCGTCCCGCTGGCGCAGAACAATCAGCGGACTGATCATCGTCTGCTGCCGTTCTTCATAGCGGGTGCAACTGATTAGATTGCCGTGGGCATCGCCGACGAACCACAAGTCATACGTGGCCTCGCCGGGAAGCTGATCTTGTCGCCGTGTCAGGTCGCCGGCCAGGCGGGGGATAATAAATTCCTGATCGATCACCACCAGGCCGGTCAGCACCAGCGACAATAGCAGAATCGGCGCCAGAATGCGTTTGAGGCTGACCCCCGAGGCCATAACCGCGATCAGCTCGTTGTTTCGCATCAGGCGCACCATCGAAAACACCGCCGCGATGACAATAATCATTCCGCCCAGATCCCGAAACCACAACACCACGCGAGCACCGTAATAATGGGCGATGCTGCCGGCCACCGTCAGCAGCCCCAGATCGCTGTGCTCGGCAAACTCATCGAGGTTGAGGAACATGTCCACCACGACAAACATCCCTATCATCACCGCCAGCGCGATGATATAGCCGTACAGGAAGTTTTTGGCGATATATCGGTCAAGTGTTCTCATTGGCCCTGCTTTATGTCCGCATTAATTTCCGATAAATCATGACCATCAGGATGCCGATCAGCAGCAGCCCGGCCCATGTGGCCGCAATCCCAACCAGTTGCGGCGTGGTGGGACTTTTGATCATCTGCTTGCCGGACATAATGAATACCGAAAAAACCCCCGCCGGTATTGCGCTGACCCCGAAAGCGGTCAGGATATGGCCGCCGCGAAAGTGGATGCCCAGCGCGATGCCGGTCATAATAATGATCACCGCGCCGAGCCCGTAGACCAGGCGAAAATGAATCTCCGCAGCGATATGGCGATCGATGACAGCAAGATACTGTCTTAATGCGGTTATGCGCCGCAGATACTGCTCACTGGGCGGGCCGTCCAGTATCCTGCCGGGCTGGGCAGCCTGCTCAAGCAGCCCCAATAGATCATCGGTTTCAAGCCGGTCACTGAGGGCGTCGGGATACAGCACATCGTTGACAAATTTCCGCGGCGTTGTGCCGCTCATCCCGCCGGTCCGCTGCCACCTCGGCGTATCCAGCATAAGCTCCAGACGCAGGCTGTCGCCTTCATTTTGCAGCGCGATAAAGCCGGCTGGACTGGTGTAATCGACCGTCAATCCCTCGCGAAAGCGGTCCCGCTGGCGGAGGTGGATTGGCTCGTGGAGATTCAGGGTCAACCGCTGCCGGGTATCGATCTCGCAGCCGCCGGCCGAGAGGGCATAGAGCCGCGAGCCGTCGGCATCGACCAGCGTGACCGCCTGGCCGGATTGAAACGCGTCGTTGAGCTTTTCGGCCAGCAGTTCAATCGCAAGCTGTGCGCGGGCCTCGGCGGCGCGCTCGCGGACGGGGAAATAATTCATCTTATCGGCCTCGATACGCTTGATTTCCTCGATCTGTTTGAACTTGATGCTCTCGCCCAGCAGCGGGGGAAACTGCTCCTGGACCTCCAGCCGCCCCAGGTAAACCGGCGAATACTCATCAAACCGATAGGCCTCCTCGGCCACAATAATCGCGGTGTTGTAGGTGTGCTGTGTGTCGATGGATATACGCACACGCTGGGCCGTGACAACACGATGGGATGCGTCGGGCCGAACTTCGGCGATCACCACGCCCTCGAGCAGATTATGCTCGGGAAAGGCCTTTTCGGCGTACAGTCGATAGCGGCTTTGCGGCAGCGCATAGTAGCCGCGACGCTGAATATTGCGAAATAAAATCTGCTCGACGTTGGCCTTGACACTTTCTTCGCTGCGCTGAAAAAATGTCGGCGTGACATAAAAGCTCAGCATCAAATTCACCACCGCGACCAGCACCGCCACGCTGATGCCCGGATACAGCAGCACCGACAGGCTGACCCCGCTGGCCCGGCAGGCATCCAGCTCCCGATCGGCCGCGAACCGGCCGTAGACGATGGTGCCCGCAAACAACGCAGCGATCGGCAGGATAAAGGTCAGCGAAATCGGCAGCAGATAGCCGCTCAGGCGCAGCATCTGCGATGGGCTGACGCCATATTCCATAATCGTCGGCGCCAGCATCCCGGCCGAGACCATCAGCGTCAGGGCGATGCTCGTCATCAAAAAGGCCCGGCACAATTCCCGAAGGATATATCGATGCAGCGTGAAAACCACATTTATTCCTGTCAATTCATATTCATTTGGTGCCGCTATTATGCCAAAAGCGCGTGACGATAGCAACAAAAAACTCCCCGGCCGAGGCGGCGGCGTTTTTTCTCACGGCGTGGAAAATTTACTTGACAACGGCCGTCCATTGGGATTTATTGAGTAACAAGTATGATATATGTCGAATGTGTATATGTTTAACCTTGAATTTAGGAGACACCACCATGAAACGCGCAGCAGTTTTTCTTATGTTGATGGGATTGATCATGATGATTGCTTCCTGTGCCGAGCCGACTCGGCGCGTTGACGAGGATTACCCGGTCACCCTGATGACGATCGCGCCGGGGCATTTTCACGCCGCACTGATTCAGAAAAATATGTACCCGCAGCTCAACCCGACGGTGTATGTCTATGCGCCCGAAGGGCCGGAGGTGAAAAACCACCTTGAGCTGATTAACCGCTACAACACCCGAGATGACGATCCGACCCACTGGCATACGGTCAAGTATATCGGCGATGACTACCTAACCCGTGCGCTGGAGGAAAAGAAGGGCAATGTGGTGATGCTGGCCGGCAACAATCGAAACAAGACCCAGTATATCAAAAGCGCAATCGACGCCGGGCTGCACGTCTATTCGGATAAGCCCATGTGCATCAACGCCGAGGGATTTGAGCTTCTTACAGCCGCCTTTGAGGCCGCCGAGCAAAAGGACCTGCTGCTGTACGACATTATGACCGAACGCTATGAGATCAACGCCATTTTGCAGCGGGAATTTGCAAATATCCCCGAGGTCTTCGGCGAATTGAAAAAAGGCACACCCGACAACCCGGCCATTGTCAAGGAAAGTGTTCACCATTTCTTCAAATACATCTCCGGCAGCCCGCTGGTGCGTCCGGCATGGTTTTTTGACACGACGCAGCAGGGCGAGGGCATTGTTGACGTCACGACGCACCTGATTGACCAGGTTCAGTGGAAAGCATTTCCGGAGAAGATTATCGATTACAGAACGGATATTGAGCTGCTTGAGGCGAACCGCTGGCCGACGGCATTGACCCGTGAGCAGTTCCAGCGGGTTACCGGCGAGTCGGATTTCCCGGGCTACCTCAGGAATCAACTCGACGCTGACGGCGTGCTGCAATGCTACGCCAACGGCGAAATTCTCTACACCATCAACGATGTTCACGCCCAGGTAAAGGTCCAGTGGAATTATCAGGCCCCGGAAGGCGCCCAAGATACGCACTATTCGCTGATGCGCGGCACACGGGCAGACCTGGTTATTTTGCAGGGCGAAGAGCAAAATTACCGCACTGAACTGTACATCAAGCCGGCCGACGGCGTCTCGCACACTGCGATGAACTCGGCGATATACACCGCCGTCTTAAATCTCCAGCGAAAATACCCCGGCATCACGATGCAGCGTCAGGCAGATCGCTGGCACATTGCCGTGCCCGACCGCTATCGCATCGGCCATGAGGCGCACTTTACAAAAGTGACCGAAAAATACCTCCGCTTTCTCGAAGAAGGCAAAATGCCGGACTGGGAAGTGCCCAACATGATCACCAAGTACTACATTACCACCCGTGCCCTGGAAATGGCTCAATAAGAGCTCGATACCGTATCCCACGAAAAAAGGCGGCTGTCCAAAGCCGCTTTTTTATGCGCCGAACATAGGTGTAGACGCAAAACGCCGGGGGGGTACGAATCGGGCAAATCCGCAAACCCTGAGGGCGAACCTGCGTTCGCCCGTTCTTATTGGGCCAGTTCGAAGGTATCGGCGGCGATGGCGGCCTCTTCGTCGGTGGGAATCACGAACACCGCGACCGCCGACTCGTCGCTGCTGATGCGTCGCTGATCACGGTCGGCGGCGCTGTTGCGCGCCGGATCGATGGCGATGC
>SKKI01000238.1 GCA_007121565.1 Phycisphaerae bacterium | reverse complement strand
GGCATATTTCAAGGCCGAATCCAGCGCATAACGTGCCCGCTGGTATTCGACGATATAGGCCTGCCGCCGTTTGGCCATGGAGACGCGCAGCGACAGTCCCGCCAGCAGCGAGGAAAGCACCGCCAGCGTCACCACCGCGATGATCAGGGCGATGCCCGCGGGCCGCTGTGTCTGCGAACGTGTTGTCCGTGGGTTGGGTCTCATTGTATTTCGTTCTGCCATGCAATTCAATTATACGATCTGCACCGGGCGATCAGCGTCTCGTATTTCCGTCTTGCTCAGTGTCGGGGTCGAGGTCTTCGTCTAGTTCGTCAAATTCGTCAAACTCATCTTCATCCCATGCCTGGTCCATGTCCGCCTCATTGGGGTCGGCTGCATCCAGATCATCCACATCCAGTTGGCGCTGGATAAACTCATAGGCAATAAAGCGGCTGCGATCCACAGCGACCGAACGGTACAGAATCGCTTCCTCGGGCACCCCAATACTGCCGTCGGGCAGCTCTTCCAGCGGGGCAAACGAAATCCCGATACGCACCGCGGTAGGCAGTGTGTCCGACGTCCAGGCGGCCGAGGATACCTCGTCGGCCATCAGCGACTGCACCTCAAAGTGCGTCAGGCCCTCGGTAATCGGAATAAACAAACGCTCGCCGGAGGCCACATCCGAGCCGGCTGCGAGCACTTTGTCCTCCAGGTTCAGCCCTTCGTGCATCCGATACAAAATCAGGGACTCTGAAAACGGGTCATACGTGGTCTGCCAGATGACGCGCTCGTACAACTGCTGCCGCGGCGGATTGCCCTTGCCGTAGAAGTTGTTTTCCAGTGTCAACTGTGCCGCGTTATGGCCGTTGTCGTATTTATTGCGAAACTGGATTTTCGCATCAAACCCGGGCGCAGCCAGCCGGTCGATGTCCTCGGCGATTTTGTGCAGGATTTCGCGCGTCAGCCGATTGTCTTCCAGGTGGCCGGTCAACTGGCTGACATCCCGCCGCACGCGATGGTACATCTGCAGGACGGCTGTCAGCAGGACGGCTGACAGGGCCAGGACCGTCAGCGTCTCGACCAGGGTAAAGGCCGCACGGTTGCCATCGAATTGTAACTTATGTGTATTCATTGGCGGCTGTTGAGCATATCCAGAATGACCTGCGCCAATCCGTCGGGAATATTGGGCGGCAGATCCTCGCGGGTATAGACTTTTTGGCCCGGTTCAGCGGGTTCAGACGGCCGGGTGGGATCGTCTGCGACAGACCTGTCGCCATCAGAGGGCGAACCCGGTGCCGCCTCGGACGGCTGGGCCTCCGCTGAGCCGGCCCAGCCCGACAAGGTCGGTTCATACGTTTGGGCAAATGCGTTGTACGCGTCAAAATTCATGCCAAGCCGCTGCAGGAATCGGTTCTCGTCGTCCTGCATCGCATCGAGCAGTTCCCAATAACCGTCGTCAAAGCCATGCTGGGCGATATGATTGAGCTTTTGCCGCCGCTGCCGCTGCAAAAAGCTCGTGTACGCATCCACATCCAGCCCGGCCTGCTTGAGGTAGGCAATCGTCGTTTCCTGGACCATGGCCTCTTCCTGGCCGGTTGCGGTGCCGGACAGCAGATTCAGATATTCTTCCTCCAGCTCCTGCTGCTCGATGATCTGCCGCACCACGCTGCCGGGCAGGTTGGTCAGCCAATGCTCCAGCTCGACCTCTTCGTAGTTGCCTTTGCTGTCGGTATAGCCGGCCGAGGAAACCGCCCGCACCCACATCGCATTGTTAACCGGCTCATGAAACGGCTCGACGACCACCTGCCAGTGGATATCCGGGTTCACCTCGCTGACGCCGTAGTCGACCCTGTCCTTGATGGAGTCCCGCGACAGCAGCGCTTCCATATTCTCGCGGGCCGTCTCGAAGGCCGCCGCCTGCAGGCGCATATCGATCATCGCGCCGACCAGGCGGTCCAGGATGCTCATGGCGGCCCCGATGGTCAGACCGATAATCACGATGGTCACGGCCACCTCAACGAGCGTAAACGCCTTGTACGTTCTTTTTGTCATAACCTCTGTCTGCAAACCGTCAGCCCCGCGCAAACGGGGATCTGAGCTCAAAACGGGACCCGATCGGCAGGCTGGGGCAACAGCATCCCCGCGTCGCCTTCGACCAGCTCGACGGGACGGCCCAGCCGATGAATGATAATCGTCCACGGCCGGCCCTGGCGGTCGCGCAGGACCACTTTGCCGCCGAACTGCCAGCCGGCCCGACCGGCATAAAACCGCGCCTCGGTGAATGCTTCGCCGCGATCGCGGGTATCTTCCAGATCGTCGTACAGCACATAGTCAAACTGAAAATCCTCGTCAAACCGGCCGACGCTGATAATCGCCTCCTCGTCCGAAAGCGTCTGCAGGTCCAGTGATTCGAACTGCCGCAGCGTGTAGGTGTTGTCCAGGTGATCCAGCACCACCGCGTAGCGGCGATCGCTCTGGGCGGCGGCCTCATAGGCCATCTGGAACGTGTTGACCAGCGTCTCGGCGCGGCCCTTGAAGCGATTATTGCCCCACATCGCACCGAACGAGATCACCGCCATCGCCGCCATCAGCCCAAGGATGCCCACGACGACAAGCAGCTCGATCAGAACCATCGCATTGTGTGGTTTACGTTGCATTTCTGTGCCTCAAAAGACACCACGTACAAAGAGACAATTCTTAATTTTGAGTTTTAATTCTTAATTCAATTGAAAATTAAAAATTATGAATTCAAAATTGCTTCTTTAATCCACGTCGGTGCTGTACAGGTCCGCGTCAAACTCTTCGCCGCCTTCGCGGCCGTCGGCGCCGTAGCTGATGATCACAAACGGCCGGCCGCTTTCGGGATTGCGCTGATAGATGTATTCATTGCGCCAGGCATCGCGCGGCACTTGAGTCGTTTCCAGGTAGCCGCCCGGCGCCCAGTACTCCACATCCGCCGGCCGCTCAACCAGTTCGATCAGGCCCATCTCTTCGGACGGGTAGCGGCCCGTATCCATATAGAACATATTGACCGCCCCGTGCAGGGTCTTCAGGTCGGCCTTGGTGCGGATCACCTTCGCCCGGTCGGTCTGGCCCATAAAGTTCCGCGCCGCCACACCGGCCATCAAGGCGACAATCAGCAGCACCGCCATTAATTCTACCAGCGTAAAGCCTTTTTTGTTTGCCTGTTTCATAATAACCTCACTGTTTATTGAATCATTAATTTGTAAAATCCGTGGTTTCCATGACCTTAAAATTGTGTTACCGAGAACTGGAACAGCGGCATCAGGGTCGCATACATGATCGCGCCGATGATCAGGGCCATAAAGACGATAATCACCGGTTCGACGATCGCGCTGAGCCGTTCGATTACGACATCCGAGGACGCCTCCAGGTTGTCGCTGATCATCTTGAGCATCTGTTCCAGCTCGCCGCTTTTTTCGCCGACGGTCACCATGTGGGCGATGGTCGGATCCAGCACGCCGCTGTCGCGCAGCGGCGTGGCGATATCGGCCCCGGACAAAATACGCTCCCGGGCCTTTTTGATGGCGTCGGCCATAATCACGTTGCCCGTGACCTGCGAGACCACCCGCAGCGACTCGGCCATCGACAGCCCCGAGCCCATCAGCGTCGCCAGCGTCGAGGTAAACCGCGAGACAATCCGCTGTTTGAGCAGCGGCCCGAAGCCCGGCAGGTTCAGCAGCAGCCGATCCCGCAGATACGCCCCGCGATGCGTGCGTACCAGCCGTTTATACAGCAGCACCAGCGCCGTAATGCCGGCGGCGATGGCCAGCACCCAAGCGCTGGTCAGCACATTCGAAACGCCCATCAGAAACATTGTCATCCAGGGCAGGTCCTGACCGGTTCGGGCAAGCTGTTCGGTGATCTGCGGAATCACCACGATCATAATCACCAGCACCACCACAATACAGACGAACATCAGGATGATCGGATACATCATCACCGTGGCCATTTTCGCCTCGAGCCGCTGACGCTTGTCCATAAACGCCGCCATCCGGCCCAGTGTCTCGGGCAGCGTGCCGGTGACCTCGCCGACGCGAATCATACTGATATAAATCAGATCGAAAAACTGGTTGTACTCGTCCATCGCGTCGGCCAGCGATTCGCCGGTGACCACCCGGTCGCGGATTTCGGTCACCGCGGCGCGAAGCTGCGGGTCGCTGACCTGCCCGACGAGCACCGACAGCGCCTCGGTCAGCTTGATGCCGGAGTTGAGCATCGTCGCCAGTTCGCGCGTAAAGCCGGCAATCTGCTTGCGGCCGCTCTTGCGCACCAGGTGGCCCAGCGACTTGCGCGTCGTTTCCATCCGCACCTGCTCGACCTGCGTCGGATGCAGCCCCCGCGCACGCAGATGCTTGCGGGCGGCAAAGGCGTTCTCGGCCGTGACCGTGCCCTTTTCCGACTTGCGAGCAGGGTTTATCGCAATGTATTCAAACCTTGGCATAATATCATTGACGATTGACGACTGACGAAGGACGATTTTTCCTGGCGGTTTTTCGCGCAGTGATAAAAATCGCCGTCAATTCATCGGCTTCCTGCATTAACGATTCCACTCTCGTTTGTGGTAATAATTCTTCTTCAATAATGATTTCGAGCCAGAACAGCGTTTCATCGACTTCTTCCACAACAATACTTAATTTGGCTATAAATCCGGCCTTTGACTGAGCCAGACAAGCAGCTCGATAATTGGCCGCTACTGACGTTGACGATCGAATAACCTGCCCTCGGATATGTCGGCCCAAGGGTGTATCCGGCAGTGCATCACTCATTTTTATACAGCGTAATGCAAATTTCTTGGTTCGGCTTTTTAATTCGTTGTTATCCACATCATTTTCTTTCGTCCTTCGTCCATCGTCCTTCGTCAATCGTCCTTCGTCCATCCCTAAATGGTATCCGATTGGGTGACTCTGAGCACCTCGGCGATGGTTGTTGTGCCGGCGGCGACTTTGCGGGCGCCGTCCATGCGCAGCGTCTGCATGCCGGCCGCCAGCGCGGCCTTTTTGATCGCCCCGGCGGTCTCACGTCGATAGATCATATCGCAAATATCATCGGTAATCGTCATCAGCTCATAGATGCCCGTCCGTCCGCGATAGCCGGTATCGAAGCACTTGGCGCAGCCGGTGCCGACGTAGAACAGTTGGCTGCCGTCGCTGCTGTCCAGCCCGAGGTCGTGCACTTCCTGGGCCGACGGCTCGTAGGCCTTTCGGCAGTCCGGACAGATCCGCCGCACCAGGCGCTGGGCCAGCACGCCGATCAGCGAGGAGCTGACCAGGTACGGCTCAATCTTGAAATCCAGCAGGCGGCTGATCGCACCGGCGGCGTCATTGGTGTGCAGCGTGCTGAAGACCAGGTGCCCGGTCAGCGAGGACTGAATCGCCATCGCCGCCGTCTCGTTATCGCGTACCTCGCCGACCATAATCACATCCGGATCCTGACGCAGGATATGGCGCAGGGCGTTGACAAACGTCATGCCCTTTTTCGCGGCCACCTGCATCTGGCTGATGCCGGACAGTTGATACTCAATCGGGTCCTCGACGGTCATAATATTCTTGACCGTCGCATCGATGCGGTTCAGGCAGGCGTACAGCGTCGTGCTTTTTCCGCTGCCGGTCGGGCCGGTCACGAAGATCACCCCGTGCGAGCGGTTGATCATCTTGTCAAATACCTGCTTGTCCTCTTCCCACAGGCCCAGTTGCTCCAGCGTCAGGATGCCGCTGCTTTTGTCCAGCAGACGCAGCACCGCCCGCTCGCCGAAACTGGTCGGCACGGTGCTGACGCGCAGGTCGATTTCGCGCTGCCCGATGCGCACACTGCACCGGCCGTCCTGCGGCATCCGCCGCTCGGCGATGTCCATCCCCGCCATTACCTTGATGCGCGAGATCACCAGGCTCAACACATTGCGATTGAGCCCCAGCGTGTCGTACAGGATGCCGTCGATGCGGTAGCGCACCTGGATTTTGGTCTCGAACGGGTGAATGTGGATATCGCTGGCACGCATCTGCAGCGCGCGGAACAGGATATCGTTGACCAGCCGGATCACCGGCGGGCGGTTGACCACATCCAGCAGGTCCTCGGAGCCCTGGGCCTCGTCGGCCAACTGCTCAAGGTTCTGGGCGTCCAGCTCTTCGGCCACGTCCTCGATGACGGTGTTCTTCTGCTCATAGGCCACATCGATGGCCGCGGTGATGCTCGCCCGCGTACACAAGGCCGTCTCGACCGGCACGCCCAGCATCTTGGAGACATTGTCCACCAGCGTGGTATTGAGCGGATTGGCCGTCAGCACCAGCAGCCGGCCGTTGTCGGACTCCGGCCGGTAGCCGATCAGGTAGTGATGCTGCGCATAGGGCGCCGGCACCGCGTCAATGAACTCGCGCGGCACGCAGTTGGCGTCGATCTCCTCGACATACTCCAGCGCCAGCGCCTCGGCAAACAGCCGCAGCACCACGTCCTCGGTAAAGTTCG
>SKKI01000300.1 GCA_007121565.1 Phycisphaerae bacterium | reverse complement strand
GCCCGTTCGATTTTCGGTGCGGTCTGGCCGATAAGTACGACCGCCTTGGCGCAGTCGGCGATGCATGTGCCCAGTTCGGAAAAGTCGATGCCTTTGTCGTAGCCGCCGGCGATGAGAATCTTAGGTTCGTCGATGCCGTTCAGGGCGGCCAGCGTGCTGACCGGCGTGGTGGCCTTGGAATCGTCATACCAGCGGACGCCGTGTTTTTCGGCGACAAGCTGCAGGCGATGGTCCAGTGGACAAAATGTCGCCACCGCTTCGGCAAGGCGGTCGGGGGCGACCTGAACATGCGACGCAACGGCAAGAGCCGCGGCCAGATTGGCACGATTGGCGCGGCCGGGGCACTTGAACCCGGCCAGCAGGGCCTCGGGCACATCGTCGGCGCTGAAGGCCAGGCACGTTCGCCCATCCTGATCGTGGTACTTGGTGTACCAGGCGCGGGTAATGGTATCCTCGGCGTTAAAGACCGACAGGCAGGGGCGATTCTTGTCGAGCGGCTGGAATTTAAACAGGGTTTCCTTGGCGCGGCAGTAGGCCTCGAAGGTGCCGTGGCGGTCGAGATGGTTGGGCGTCAGGTTGGTAATGACCGCCGCGTAAGGGCCCTGCCGGATGCGGGCAAGCTGCTCAAGCTGGAAGCTGCTCAGCTCCAGCACGACAAGATCGTCGGCGGTCAAAGTGTCCAGCAGTCCCAGCAGCGGGCGGTTGCCGATGTTGCCGCTGAGGTGAACATTTTGGTATGTGATGTTCGCCTGGCCGATGCCGGCGGCCAGCAGGTGCGCGGTCAGGCTGACGGTGGTGCTTTTGCCATTGCTGCCGGTGACCGCGACGATGGGCGCAGGGCACATCTGAAAGAACAGTTCCACCTGTGAAGTCACCAGGGCTTTGCCTCGCTGCGCTGTTTGGATGCAGCGGTTGCCCGGCGGCACGGCGGGATTGACAATCACCACATCGGCAGCCAGAAAATCCTCCTCGCGATGCTCGCCGAGGCGGTACTCTATCGGCAGTGTCCCAAGGGGCTCAAGGGTGCGGGCCAGTGTATCCGGCCCGGCCAGATCGGTCACGAGCACCTTTGCCCCGGCCCCGGCGGCAAACGCCGCCGAATCCGCTCCGCCGCCAAAGCTGCCCAGCCCCATCACAACGACGTGCTTGTCTTTGAAGAACCCTTTGTCCATCGTATTTTATAAAATTCGAAGCTCGAAATCCGAAATACGAAGCAAATCCAAAATTCAAATGTCCCAATGACAAAAAACAACCTCACATCCCGGCAACTGTTTTGGCTATTCAGATTTATGTCATTTGGTATTGTTTCGGATGTTGATGTTCGAATTTCGGATCTACATCGTCGCCATCAGGTTTTTGCTTTGGCCAGTTCCATTTTGGCGTCGATGGCGGCCTGCTCGATGCATTTTTCCCAATTGTCGCCGAATTGTTCGGTGTATTTGGGGTTGTCGTAGGCATAGAGAATCGAGCGCGAGGCGTTGATGAGCACGCCCATGCCGTTTTTGTCGGCAAAGCGGAGACAGTCGGCCGGGCCGGCGCCCTGGGCGCCGAAGCCGGGCACGAGGAACCAGCACTTGGGATAGCGCTGGCGCAGGACGGTGGTCTGTTCGGGGCTTGTGCCGCCGACGACCATCCCGACGTTGCTGTAGCCTTCTTTGCCGAGGCGTTTGGGCTGGACGGCAATCTGGCCGACGACCTCGGCGATTTTTTCGTACATCTTGACGCCATTGGCATCGGCAAAGTCCTGAATCACGCCGGCGGTTGGGTTGCTGGCGCGGACCCAGACGAAGGCGCCTTTGCCCTGCTCGTTGGCGATGTCGGCAAAGGGCAAAATCCCCTCGGCGCCGGCAAAGCCGTTGACGGTCACGGCATCAGGCGAAATGATATCTTCCATCCCCTCGAATTCCGGATTTTGCAGGTGGGCCTCGGCATAGCAGCGGGCGGTGTGGTCGATGTCGCCGCGTTTGACATCGCCGATGATCTCAACGCCCATCGCGTCGGCCTCGCTGATCAGAGCGTAATAGGTCTCAATGCCCTCCCAGAAATAGCGTTCGAAATAACCGATGTTAATTTTGACCGCCGGCACCAGCGGCGCGACGATCTTGACCACATCGGCGCTGAACTCAAACAGCGCATCAATCTCGACGGCAAGGTCTTTCTGGCGGGACTTCTGCCGGGCACGGAACGTCTGGGGCAGCCGGGCAAAAACCGGATCGATGCCCACGATCAACGGGGTATTCTTCTTTTGGACCGCCTCACAGAGACGGTCGGCAAAATGACTGGCCACGTCATATCCTTTCTGCTGATAGTGCATTTTACAGTGAACTAACGTTTTACAAAATAAAGACGTTTCACTATAATCGCTGGCCGGGCATCGGGCAAGCGGCAAATCGTCAATGTTTTCGATAATCTGAAAAAATGAAGCAAAACAGACATAAGTCACATATTCTGCGCTATATAACGATTGCCGCGGGCCTCTGTGCACTGGCGGCGGCTCTCGGGTGGGCCCTGCTGCGGCACACGCCGCGGGCATATCGGCCCATCGAGCCGGCAGACCCTGACGAGGTCAGCCCATACTTGACCCATCGCCTCGCGCCGGACTTTTACAACCAGATCCAGCTTTACGAGCCCTTTGAGCTGGTCATCGAGCAGGCGGGCCTCAACGACATCCTGGCCCGCGGCACATGGCCGCAACGCTATGGGGAGGTTGAGATTTTCACACCGGTAGTGCAATTTGATAACGGCGCCATATACCTGATGAGCCACGTCAAATATAGCCGGTTTTCTTCGGTGCTAACCGTTGTCGCAAGGCCCGAGATGGACATGCAGGGGCGTTTGAATCTGAATATCCGCTCGGTGCGGCTGGGATGGGTGCCGGTCACCGCCGCCGCGAGGCGCATCGCTGAAAATGTGCTGAAGGACGTTCACGCCGAGCTTCAGAACGGCCTGCAACTGGAGACGATGGTGCAGGCGGTTATCAGCAACAGCCCGTTTGACCCGGCATTAGATTTCGACAAGCAGCACATCCGGCTGGACGATTTCAAGATTGAACCCGGCCGCCTTCGTCTCCGGCTGGTGCCGGAGAGACGCCGGCAGCAGTGACGGCCGAGAGTATCGCCGGTACTTTGATTCGGCCGCTTGTGCGGCTGGGCTTTTAGGGAGTTTATTCGATGGTATCGGCAGCGCCGGAGGTCTTCAGGATATCTTGGGGGCGATCGCCTGGGATGAGAATGGCCTCGGTGTGGTCGATGGATTCGATCAGGGTCAGGGCCTTTTCGGGGCCCATGACGCTGGCGGCGGTGGCCAGGGCATCGGCATGCATGGCCGTGGCGGCGATGATCGTCACGCTGGCCAGAGCCTCGGCCGCCTCGGCGGTGGCGGGATTGATGATGTGGCTGTGTTTGCGGTCATCAACGACCACGAATCGCCGATAATCGCCGCTGGTGGCAACAGCCCTGTCGTCGATCTTGAGCCGCAAAAGCAGATTTCCGTCTTCATCGGGGTCTTGCAGGCCGATGAGCCAGTGGTCTCTTCCGCCGACGGCTTGACCGAAACAAACGATATCGCCGCCTATATCGATCATCGCGCCCAAGGCCCCGGCCTGGCGCATCGCCTCGGCGGCGCGATCCAGAGCGTAGCCTTTGGCGATACCGCCCACATCCAGCAGCATCCCGTCGCGCCCAAAGCGGACGGTTTGAGTCTCAGGGTCAAGTTCAAGATATCGGTAGCCGACGTTCTCACGGGCACGGGCAATCGCCTCAGGCGTCGGGGCCTGCCCCCCCTGCCGCGCGTCTCGCCACAATTGGACGACCGGCCCAACGGTGATATCAAATGCCCCGTCGGTCAGGCGGCTGTATTCCAGGGCAGCCGAGAGAACCTCAAAGACCTGACCATCGACCGCAACCGGCTCGTGGTACGCATCGCGATTGACGCGGGAAATCTGCGAATCAGGGTCATAATCGCTCATCAGGGCCTCAACACGGTCAAAGACCGCAAAGGCGGCATCGAGGCTGTTCTCGGCGGCTTCCCGGTCAGGCGCAACGACCAGCAGGCGGGCAAATGTGCCCATCGTCTGGCGATAACCGCTGTCCAATTCCACGGATCGCGGTCTTTTCGCCTGCCAGATCATCAGCGTGAGTATCATCAGGCCGGTGATGATCTGAAGCAGAAGATTACGGCTGGATTGTTTCATAAATAAACAGGTTGTAAGACATTCAAATCGTTCTTAAAAATGCTATCCGCCAAAGGCGGATTCCACAATTTTGACTTTTGCACTTTAACTTTTGACGTCTCAAGCTGACCATCGGTCAGGTTGAGTTAGAAGCCCTGTTAGCCACATGGCAAAATACGTCAAGGCATTATGAGCGTCCCAGTCTTTCGAGAAACTTACCTTGTTTACCCGAAACGCCCGCTCTTTGCAAGCCGGTCGTAAAAAATGAAGATGAGCGTCCCAGACGAATACCCCGTCGTTACGGGCGAGGCTGCAACATGACGCCTCTTGCAGAAACTTTCGAGAAACACCCAAATTCCCATGCGATCAAGATAGTCTTTGACAGGCGGGGTCTTTTGCCTTTTAATAATGCCCCAACAAACGCATTAGCAACGCTTATCGGCACTATTATTAATACTGAAAACGGACATTGACAGGAGATTAGCAGGATGCCCAAGCGGGACGACATTCACAAGGTGATGATCATCGGTTCGGGTCCGATTATTATCGGTCAGGCGTGCGAATTTGACTATTCCGGGACGCAGGCGTGTAAGGCCCTGCGGGCGCTGGGCTATGAGATCGTGCTGGTCAACTCCAATCCGGCGACGATCATGACCGATCCGGGGATGGCCGATCAGACGTATATCGAGCCGCTGAATGTCGCATCGTTGACTCGGATTATCGACAAAGAGCGTCCCGATGCGCTGCTGCCGAATCTGGGCGGCCAGACGGGGCTGAACCTGGCCTCGGAGCTGAACAAAGCCGGGATTTTGGAAAAGTTCGGCGTCAAGGTCATCGGGGTGGAGCTTGAGGCGATTCAGCGCGGCGAGGACCGTATCGAGTTCAAAAAGATGATGGATCAGTTGGGCGTGGAAATGGCCCGCAGCAACCCGGCCTATACGGTCGAGGAGGCCGAGGGGATCGCGATGGAGCTGGGCTTTCCGGTCGTGGTGCGGCCGGCCTACACGATGGGCGGCACCGGCAGCGGGCTGGTGTACAATGTCGACGAGCTGCGGCTGGTGGCCGGGCGCGGGCTGGCGGCCAGTATGATCGGGCAGGTGCTGATCGAAGAGTCGGTCCTGGGCTGGGAAGAGCTGGAGCTGGAGGTGGTCCGCGATGCCAAGGGGCAGAAAATCACCGTCTGTTTTATCGAGAACGTCGATCCGATGGGCGTGCATACCGGCGATTCGTTCTGTACCGCGCCGATGCTGACCATCAGCGAAGACACGCAGCAGCGGCTCCAGAAGCACGCCTATGATATCGTCGAGGCCATCGGCGTCATCGGCGGCACGAACGTGCAGTTTGCCCACGATCCGGTCAGCGGGCGCATCAGCGTCATCGAGATCAACCCCCGCACATCGCGCTCCTCGGCGCTGGCGTCCAAGGCGACCGGCTTTCCGATCGCGCTGATCTCGGCGATGCTGGCCGCCGGTCTGACGCTGGATGAGATTCCCTACTGGCGCAACGGGACGCTGGATAAATACACCCCGTCGGGCGATTATGTCGTGGTCAAATTCGCGCGATGGGCGTTTGAGAAATTCAAAAACGTCGAGGATAAGCTCGGCACGCAGATGCGGGCGGTCGGCGAGGTGATGAGCATCGGCAAAAATTACAAGGAGGCCTTTCAAAAGGCGATCCGTTCCCTCGAAACGTCGCGCTACGGGCTGGGTTTTGCCAAAAACTTCAACAGCCTGCCGCTGGAAGAATTGCTGCAGCGCCTGCTGACGGCCTCGAGCGAACGGCATTTTCTGATGTATGAAGCGCTTCGCAAGGGCGCAACGATTGACCAGATTTTTGAAAAGACCAGCGTCAAGCGGTGGTTCATCGAGCAGATGGCCGAACTGGTCGCGCTGGAAGAAAAGATACTCAAATACAAGGGCAAGCCGCTGCCGGATAAACTGCTCAAACAGGCCAAGCGGGACGGCTTTGCCGATCGGTATCTGGCCCAACTGCTGGACACCGGCGAGCAGGCGATTCGCGCCCAGCGCAGCAAACTGGGTGTGGTCCAGGCGTGGGACGCGGTGCCGGTCAGCGGGGTCGAAGAGGCGGCCTATTACTACTCGACGTACAACGCCGCCGACACCGTGCCGGTCAGCGATAACCCAAAGAAAATCATGGTCCTCGGCGGCGGGCCCAACCGCATCGGCCAGGGCATCGAGTTTGACTACTGCTGTGTGCATACGGCCTTTGCGCTGCGCGACCTGGGGTATGAGACGGTGATGGTCAACTGCAACCCGGAGACCGTCTCAACCGACTACGACACCTCGGATAAGCTGTATTTTGAGCCGCTGACGGTGGAGGATGTGCTGAGCATCTATGAAAAGGAAAAGCCGCTGGGCGCGATTGTGCAGTTCGGCGGCCAGACGCCGCTGAACATCGCCAACGCACT
>SKKI01000099.1 GCA_007121565.1 Phycisphaerae bacterium | reverse complement strand
TCTTTGCCTTTGATAAGCGGCTGCTTGGCCATCCAGAACAGACTGACTTGAAGGCGCGTGCTGATCTGCGGCGAGGTTTGGTCGGCGATGGCGGCAATCTGGCCGCGCGTAACATAAATCTGCGTATCGAGCGTAAAGGCCGCGGCGCTGCCGGCCTCGAACGACTGCGGCGAAGGTGCATTAAACACCTCCAGCGTCTTGACGCGGCTGTGTTTGCCGGACGGGTAAAATATAACGTCATCGCCGACTTTCAACTGGCCGCTTTCGACCGTGCCGGCGATAATTCGCCGCTTATCACCCCGATGCGTGAATTTGTACACGCCCTGTACCGGCATTCGAAACGGCTTGGCGACCGGTCGAGGCGCTTTACGGAACTCATCCAGCGCCTCCAGTACCGTTTGGCCGCGATACCACGGCATCCGTTCACTTGGCGCGGCGATGTTGTCCCCGGCCATACCGCTGACAGGAATAAACGCGCCGTCCAGCCCGATCTTTTCCAGAAAGGCCGAGTAGTCCGCCCGAACGGCATTGTAAATTTCCTCTTTGTAGTCGACCAGGTCCATTTTATTGATGAGGACGACAAGCTGGCCAATGCCCAGCTGCGAAAGCATATAGCCATGCCGACGCGAGTTTTCCTGTACCCCTTCTTCGGCGTCAATGACCAGCACCGCCGCCTCAGCGTGCGAAGCGCCGGTGACCATGTTCTTAAGAAACTCGATATGCCCCGGGGCGTCAAGAATGAGATAATGCCGTTTTTTGGTTTTGAAAAAGACCCGCGCCGCGTCGATGGTAATCCCCTGTGAGCGTTCGTCCTTGAGTGCGTCAAGCAGGAAAGCGTACTCGAACGGTTTGCTGTTGCGCCGACACATCTCACGAATCTGCTCGAGCTTGCCCTGCGGCAGAGTACCCGTATCAGCCAGCAGTCGACCGATCACTGTGCTCTTGCCGTGATCCACATGCCCGGCAATCACAATATTCATCGACTCATTTTCTGCTCGTTGTGTTTCTGCTGTCTGGGTCATTTGGCTTCTATTCTGTATCAGCCGAAGGCTGAATCCTCAATTTTGGTTTTTGTGTTTACATATAGCCGTTTTTTCGCAGTGTTTCCAGTCCGCCGCCGTCCTCGGCGTCCTGCGCACGGCCGGAGCGTTCGGCGATGTTGGACAGCTTGCCGGTGCGCAATTCCTGGACAATCTCGCCGGGGTTGCGCGCCTCGGAGTCAATCGGAAACGTGCAGGGATAGCACCCCAGCGACCGATAGCGTTTGCCGTCGCCCTGATTGTAATACAGCGATACGGTCGGGATGCTTTCCCGCTCGATATACTCCCAGATATTCAGCTCGGTCCAGTCCAGCAGCGGGTGGATGCGCACGTGTGTACCCGGCGCAAAATCGGTTTTGAACTGATTCCAGAATTCCGGCGGCTGATCGGCGATGTCCCACTCGTTGCGGCGATCGCGCGGCGAAAAATACCGTTCTTTGCTGCGCGAACCCTCCTCGTCGGCCCGCAGACCGACGATCACGCCGGTAAACGGTTCGGTATTTGTATCAATTTCGTAGCGGTCAGCAGCGTGATTGAATCGCTGTCGGGGCCAATCGCCGCTGAGGGTGTGCTTGAGGGCTTCGGTTTTGAGCCGCTTGCAGCAGGTCAGCCGGTCGGCGTTGCCGTCCGGAAAGGTCTGCCGGGCCTCCAGCGCCGCGGTGTTTTGCCCGTAAATCATATCCAGTTGCCATTGGCGCGTCAGGCGGTCGCGGTAGGCGATCATCTCCGGAATCTTGTAGCTGGTGTCAATATGCACCAACGGAAACGGCACATGGCCCAAAAACGCCTTGCGGGCCAGCCACAGCAGGACGGTACTGTCCTTGCCGATTGACCAGAGCATGCACAGGTTCTTGAAGTTGGCATACGCCTCACGAAATATGTGGATACTGAGGTTTTCAAGTTGCTGCAAATGATCCACGCCTGTATATTCCTATAAATAAGGTTTCAAATAGTCCAGTATCTGCTGTACCGATTCCTCTACCGTCTGGTGTTCGGTATCGACGACAATTTCCGGCCGGTCGGGTTCTTCGTAGGGGTCGTCCAGGCCGGTAAACGAGGTGATCTGTCCGGCCATTGCTTTTTTGTATAACCCCTTTACATCTCGACGTTTACACTCTTCCAGCGAGGCTTTGACATACACTTCGATAAAAGGTTGGCACTGGGAGCGGGCAAAATCCCGCGCATCACGATACGGTGAAATAAAGGCGCAGACCACACACACGCCGTGATGGGCCAGCCGCCCGGCCATAAATCCAACACGCCGGATATGCCCATTGCGGGCCTCTCTGGAAAAACCGGTATTGGGAAAGACTTCCCGAAGGGTATCGCCGTCCAGGCGCTCGACGTTGCGCCCCAGCTCTCTGAGGTGCTCATAGAGCCGTGTGGCCAGGGTCGTTTTGCCGGCCCCGGAAAGTCCGGTCAGCCACAGCACAAAGGCCGATTTTGATGTGTTGTCGTCATCCATTCTCTGCATTGGTCAGGACAGCCTAACAAATCCCTAAGTTCAATTCAAGGCAAAAGTTGTACAAATGCGGCTGACGCTTTAGACGTCGGCTTTTTTCTGGTGCGACTTGTGTTATAATAGTCGGCAGATGATAAATGCTGACCAAAAAAAACGCCTCGAGGACTTGCGGGAAGCGATCAGGACGTTTCCGACCGGGCCGGGTCTGTACTTGATGAAGGATGCCGACGACAAGGTATTGTATGTCGGAAAAGCCAAGAATCTGCGCAGTCGTGTCGGCAGTTATTTTCAGCCGGGGGCCAATCTGCACGAAAGCCGCGGCCCGTGGATTGTCGAAATGGTCGCAAAAACTGCAAGCGTCGATTATCTTCAGACCGACAGCGAAGTGGACGCCATCCTGCAGGAAGCCCGGCTGATTAAGGACATTCACCCCCCGTATAATACCGACCTCAAAGACGCCAAGACATTTCCCTACCTGGAAATTACCACGCGGCAGGACTTTCCCGGCGTCTATATCACCCGCAAGGTGCAGGATTCGCGCAGCCGCCTGTTCGGGCCGTTTACCAGCGTCAGCGATTTGCGGGCGGTGATCGTGGTGCTGCAGAAAATCTACAAATTCCGCACCTGTACGCTGGATATCCGTGAAAAAGACGACAAACGCAGGTTTTTCCGGCCGTGTATTTTATACAATATCCGCCAATGTTCCGCCCCGTGCGGCGACCGGGTTTCCCGGGCCGATTATCGCAAGCAAATCAATGATTTTGTGACATTTTTGCGGTCCAAACGCGCCACCGTGCTGCGCCAGCTTCGCAAACAGATGGCCGAAGCCGCCGCTGGGCTGGATTTTGAGGCCGCCGCCGAGTGCCGCGACCGCATCCGACTGATCGAAAGTCTCGACAAACGCGGCACGGTCGCCGGACACATCCAGCCGGAGGTCTTCGCCGCCGACCCGATCGAGGCCATGACTAAACTGCAGGCAATGCTCAAAGCCGATCAGCCGATCCGGATTATTGAGGGTTTCGATATTGCCCACCTGGCCGGGGCCGAGACCGTCGGGGCCATGGTGCAGTTTATCGACGGCAAGCCCTTCAAAGAAGGCTACCGCCGGTTTAAGATCAAGACCGTCACCGGGGTCGATGATTACGCGTGTCTCAAAGAAGTCATTTCACGCCGCTATAAGCGGGCGATGGCCGGCGAGGAGCTATGGCCGGATGTTGTGCTGATTGACGGCGGAATCGGCCAGCTCCACGCCGCCGAGGAGGCGTTTTTCGAGATGGGCGCGCCCAAACTGCCCAACCTGATGTCGATTGCCAAGAAGGAAGAATTGCTCTACATCCACGGCCGCGACAGGGAAATTCGCCTGCCGGCCAACAACCCCGTCCGCAAACTGATGCAAACCATCCGCGACGAAGCCCACCGCTTCGCCCAGCACTACCACCACATCCTCCGCAAAAAGAAATTGTTTGAAAACAAATAAGCCTTAACTTTTTTTCAGTTTTTTCTGAAAAACTTAAAGTTTTTATCCAAAATAGTACGATAGTGTTTAATGAAATCATAGATCAGATGGACAACTATACCTAACAGGCTTTTCATCACCCTCCTCCGAAGCCAGATTCTGCTTGTTGGAATCTGGCTTTTTTTCTTATCCCGCCGGCTTGTTTTGACGATGGCTGTGATATGACGACACAAGAATCCAAACAGGCGTCCGATAATGCGATTGGCGGCAGGCCTTCCGATGACATTTGCCCCGAGCGTCTGGCCGAGTCCGGCCGTGCGGTGGAAAATCTGGCTCACATGGTTAAAAACATCATCCAGGTGCTCTCGGGGTGCGGTGAGATTATCGATTTAGGATTGGAGACCGGCCAAGTCGACCGGGTCCGCCAGGCGTGGCAGCTTTACAAGCCCAACTTTAAGCGGCTCAAAAAATTTCAGGTCGATCTGATTAAATTCACCAAAAACTATCCGCTGGAGCTTCAGCCCTGCGATGTGGGTGATATTTTCGCCGCAGCGGTCAAAGAGGCAGAGGCGATGCTTTCGGCGCGCAGTGTGGAAATTGTCAGTAAAACGCAGCATAATCTGCCGACACTTGTCGCCGATGGGGAAAAACTCCGAGAAGCCATAGTAAACGTACTGATTGCAGCAGTGGATAACCTGCAGGGTCAGGCAGGGCAGGTTACACTGGATGCCCGGACAGATGCCGTGGGGGAGGCGATAGTGGTGTCGGTCAGCGACAGCGGGCCGCGGCTGGATGAGGCGGCTTGCCGGATGCTGCTCAGTCCCGGTGAGCGACCGGGCACGATGCTCGGGGTGGGGCTGGAAGTGCCGCTGGCACAACAGGTTATTGAGGATCACGGCGGGTCGCTGGCGATCAATACCAATGCCGCCAAGGTCGGAAACACAGTTGACATGACACTGAACCTCAAGGCAACCTCAAAAAATTGAATATTGCACGGCCAAGATGGCCGTACGACACGAATTTCACGGGCAAGATGCCCATGCTACGAATTATTGGTATCGTCCCATAACATTCAACAGAAAAATTTTTTGCATTATTTCCAAAAAAACTGTTGACATTTTTTTTTTGACGTTTACATTTTATAAAACGTAAAAGCTGTTTGGCAAATGGCCCTGCAAAAACACAAAGCAAAATTTTGGAGTAAAGGGATCGGCGCGATGCAGGTACAGCAAGGCGTTAAATTCAAAGTGCCCGTTAAACTGTACAGGATTGGTGAGCTTGTTCGTCACACCCCGTTTACCCGTCAGACGCTGCACAACTATACGACGATGGGATTAATTCGTGAGTCGGACTGGACCGAAGGGGGGCATCGTCTGTATGACGAGTCTGTGTTCGAGCGTTTGTGGCATATTCAGGAATTGCGTAAAACAAAGACTCTTTCCGAAATACGTCAACTGCTGAGCCGACAAACCGATCCGCAGCGCCTGTCATGATCTCGCCGTCGGGTGATGAATGGATGATAACCCATGAAAACAGAGTCACAGATAATAGATAATATTACAGAACTGCTTCACCGTATCATTGATTATACCGAGCGGCGAAGGGATGTGCTGACCCGCAACATTTTTGATTATAGTTGCGATGGGTATTGTCCTCAGGATTTGCCGGAGACGGAATTTGCCCGGCGTATGACAGAAGCGGTGTCCGAACATGTTCGCTCCGAACGGCTGCTGTTTTGTGACAGCGATCATATTCAGTTTCACACCGGCGGCGGGTTTGATATTCAGCCGGTCCCCGATGCGAAGGCCGACGATCTGCTGCGGCGCAATGTGCATGATTATTTGAAGCTGCAGATTCAAAAGCTCTCCGAGAATTTAATGAACAATCGCATTGCCGCCGAGCTGCTGCGTCATCAGCAGCAGCGGCATTCGGCCTATTCGTGCGGTAAGATGAAAGAAAATTAAGGTGATCTGGATTGGTGGATACAATAACCGTGACGAATGCCCTGTATAACCCGGCGTTAAACGAGCCATCGCAAGGCGGCGCAACCGTACTGGCGATAACCAGCGGCAAAGGCGGTGTGGGCAAGACCAACATCGCGGCCAATCTTGCGATCTGCCTGGCGGCTGAGCATCAGCGGGTTACGCTGATGGACGCCGACCTGGGGCTGGGCAATTTGGATGTCATTTTAAATCTTCAGAGCCGGTACAATCTGTCGCATGTGATCTCCGGTCAGCGGGAGCTGGATCAGATTGTGCATATGGGGCCGCAGGGGCTTGAGGTCATTTGCGGCGGATCGGGCATTGAGATGCTGGCTAACCTGAACACGTTTCAGCGGCAGCGGCTGCTCGAAGGGCTCGATGCCCTGCAGGGCCGGTCTGATTTTCTGATCCTGGACACCGGCGCCGGCATTCAGTCCAACGTCGTGGGATTTTGCCTGGCGGCCGATCAGACGCTGGTGGTGACCACGCCGGAGCCGACGGCCATGACCGACGCCTACGCGATGATCAAGGTGCTGGCGGCCAATGGATATACAGGCCGCATCAGCGTGCTGGTCAACATGGCCCAGTCGGTCAGCGAGGGTCGGACGATTTACCGTCAAATCGCAGATGTAGCCGGTCGGTTTTTAAATACCCCGGTGTACGACGCCGGTGTATTGTGTCGAGATGAG
>SKKI01000166.1 GCA_007121565.1 Phycisphaerae bacterium | reverse complement strand
CTGGATTTTGTGCGTCAGATCGGGGCCGGGCTGGCACGGGCGGCGGTGTGCGCGGAGCTGGACGGTCGGCTTGTGGACTTGTCTGCGCCTGTTTATAACCACGCCAAGCTGGTGGTCATCACGGCCAAAGACGACAAAGGGCTGGAGATTCTCCGCCATAGCTGCGCCCATATTATGGCCGAGGCGATCTGTGCGCTCTGGCCGGAGGCCAAACTGGTTTACGGACCGGTGGTCGAGGACGGCTTCTATTACGACATCGATCTGGATACCCCGATTCGCCCCGAAGACTTCGACCGCATCGAGCAAAAGATGCGCGACATCATCGCCGCCGACGAGCCGTTTGTCCGCGTCGAGATGAGCCGCGATATGGCGCTGGACAGGATGGCTGCCGATCCCTACAAACAGGACAACATCCGCCGCGCCGACAGCGAGACGATCAGCTTTTACCGCCACGGCCAAAACGGCTTTGAAGACCTGTGCCGCGGCCCGCACATCCCCCGCACCGGCAGCATCGACCCCAAGGCGTTCAAGGTCATGAGCGTGGCCGGGGCGTACTGGCACGGCGACGCCTCACAAAAAATGCTCCAGCGTGTCTATGGCACCTGCTGGCGGAACAAAAAGGAACTGGCCGAGCACCTGCACCGTCTCGAAGAAGCCAAAAAACGCGACCATCGCCTCATCGGCAAACAGATGGACCTGTTCAGCTTTCACGACGCAGGCCCCGGCTTTGCCTTCCTGCACCCCAACGGAATGGTCGTCTGGAACGCGATCATCGACTTCTGGCGTCAGGTGCATCGCCGCTACGGCTACATGGAGATCAAAACACCGATCATCCTCAACGAGTCGCTCTGGCATCGCAGCGGCCACTGGGACAACTACAAAGAAAATATGTACTTCACCACCGTCGATGAGGTCAACTACGCGGTCAAGCCGATGAATTGCCCCGGCGGGCTGCTGGTGTATAACGCCACCAAACATTCGTACAAGGAATTCCCGATTCGCATGGCCGAGCTGGGCCTGGTGCATCGCTACGAGGCCAGCGGCCAGATGCACGGGCTGGTGCGCGTGCGGCAGTTCACCCAGGACGACGCCCATATTTACTGTCTGCCCGAACAGATTGAGCCGGAAATCGTCGGCGTGATCAACCTGGTCGAGGAGATATACGCGGCCTTCGGGTTTGCCGATTACCGCATCGAGCTTTCGACAAAACCGGAAAAACGGATCGGCTCGGATGAGATTTGGGAAACCGCCACCGCCGCCCTGGCCGGCGCCCTGAACCACAAGGGCCTGGACTACCAGATCAATGAAGGCGACGGGGCGTTTTACGGGCCGAAGATCGATTTTCATATCAAAGATTGTTTGGGCCGTTCGTGGCAATTGGGCACAATTCAGCTTGACTTTTCGATGCCCGAGCGTTTTGATTTGAAATATACCGCTGCCGACAACACCGAGAAAACGCCGGTGATGATCCATCGGGCGATTCTCGGCTCGCTGGAGCGGTTTATGGGCATTTTGATCGAGCATTACGCGGGCAACTTCCCGCTGTGGCTGGCGCCCGAGCAGGTGCGGATTTTGACCATCAGCGAAAAGAGCAACGATTACGCCGCGGCGCTGCTGGCCCGGTGCAGGGCTGCCGAGCTGCGGGTGTCGGCCGATACCAGCGGCGACAAAATCGGTGCCAAGATCGCCCGCGCTCACGGCGACCGCGTGCCGTATATGCTCGTTGTCGGCCCCAAAGAAGCCGCTGACGGCCTGGTGAATGTACGCTTCCGCCAGTGCCAAAGTACCCGCACAGTGCCGGCAGAGCGGTTTTTGTCGGTTGCCGCGGGCAAAATTGCCGATAAAACGGATGATTTGATGTTTGATGTATAAACGACCCGAGACAAGGTCGATTCAGGTAACATTATTTTTTGAAAGGTGTACCCATTAGCAAGAAAAACTTGAGAATCAATGAACGGATTCGCGTCAGCTCCGTTCGACTGATCGACGAGAACAATCAGCAGATTGGGGTCGTTGACGTGACCGAGGCGCTGGAACGCGCACGCGAGGCGGATTTGGATCTGGTCGAAGTATCGCCGACCGCTTCGCCGCCGGTGTGCCGGATTATGGATTACGGCAAGCACCTGTATGAGCAGAAACGCAAAATCAAGCAGAACCTGAAAAAGCAGCATACCGTCGTGCTCAAGGAAATCCGCCTGCGGCCCAAAACCGACGGACATGACCGCGATATCAAGATGAAAAAGGCTGAGCAGTTTCTCGAAAAGGGGCACAAGGTCCAGTTTACCATGCTGTTTCGCGGCCGGGAGATGATGTACCGGGAAAGGGCCCATGAAACGATGGACTACATCGTGCAGGCCCTTCAGGACAAGGCCGTCATCGAACGCCCGCCGATACTGCTCGGCCGGCGGATGACGATGGTGATGGCGCCGGAAAAACCGGAAAAGTCCTCCTGAGCCATTCAGACAGCCGAAAAAACCGGCAAATCGCCGGAAAATCGCAAAAATAGTGCTTGACACGTCCTGGCCGAATGGATACCATATAATGTTTATTTCAGATTGGTTCTTTGTCCGAAATTAAAGTAGCACGGGCTTGGCAGCCCGTGAACACGGCCAAGATGGCCGTGCTACAAATACAAATTCCTATGCGATCCAGTTAACGTCTTTATCAGAAAGAATTTATATGCCGAAACAGAAAACTCACAAAGGGCTGTCCAAGCGGGTCAAAGTGACCGCCACCGGCAAGGTCAAGCGTAAACACAGCAATGCCGGGCACCTGATGAGCACCAAACCGGCCAAGCGCCGTCGCCGTTTACGTCAAAGCACGCTGGTTCAGGGTGCCAAGGCGCAGGCGTTTCGGGCTGCGTTGGGACAGTAAACAAACGATTCACTGAAAGCGGGGCGGCTTCTCGGCTCTATCAGCTGCCGCAGCGGGCCCCGTCGTTAAACACAGAAAGGAAATGCTGGTATGCCACGCGTACGTAAAGGTGCTGCAACACGTCAAGCGCGCAAGCGCGTCATGAAAGAGGCCCGCGGCTATCGCGGTGCCGCCGGTCGCAACTATCGGCTGGCCAAAGAGGCCCGAATCAATGCCCTGGTCAACGCCCGTATCGGCCGTAAACAGAAGAAACGCCAATACCGGGGGCTGTGGATTATCCGGCTCAACGCCGCCTGCCGGCAGCGGGACATCCGATACAGCCAGTTTATCGACGGTCTGAAAAAGGCCGGCATCGCGCTGAACCGCAAGATGCTCAGCGAGATCGCCATTGCCGACGAAAGCGGCTTTGACGCACTGGTTGAAAAGGCCAAAGCGGCGCAGCAATAATCGCCTCATTGTTCGACGACGGGAGTGGCCGTGAAGCTTGAAGAGTTCGCACAGATCGGCAAACAGGCCCACGATGACTTAAACGCTGTTCAAGACGCCCAGACGCTTGAGGCGTGGCGGGTGCGCTATCTGGGTCGAAAAGGGCTCCTCACGCAGATGCTCACCCAAATCGGCAAGCTCCCCGCCGAGCAGCGCAAAGAAGGCGGCCAGCTTGCCAACCGGATCAAACGCGAGATAACCGCCGCATTTGAGACGCGAAAGGAAGCATTTCAGGCTGCCTCCTCGAAAACCGAGCCGCTGCTGGATGTGACCTTGCCCGGTATTGCCGTGCGCCAGGGTAAGCGGCACATTATAGCGCAGACGATTGCCGAGCTGATCGAGATTTTTGGCCGGATGGGCTTTGGCGTGGCCTACGGGCCGGAGGTCGAGGACGAGTGGCACAACTTTGTCGCCCTGAACATCCCCCCCGAGCATCCGGCGCGCGATCCGCTGGACAACTTTTACATCAGCGAGTCGATGCTGCTGCGAAGCCAGACCTCGACCATCCAGATACGCGTGATGGGCAGCCAGAAGCCGCCTATCCGTGTCATTGCGCCGGGTCGCGTCTATCGACCGGATACTGTGGACGCGACGCATATGTTTATGTTTCATCAGCTCGAGGCGCTGGTGGTCGACGAAGGCATTACGATGGTGGATCTGAAGAGCAGCATCAACCAGTTTATCCACACCTTTTTCGGCGCTGAGACACAGTGGCGGTTCCGTCCGAGTTTTTTTCCGTTTACCGAGCCGAGCTGCGAGGTGGATATTTTGTGGGTGGATAAATCCGGCGAGGAAAACTGGATGGAAATCGGCGGCTGCGGGATGGTCGATCCCAACGTCTTTGACAGCGTGGGCATTGACAGCGAAACATACACCGGATGGGCATTCGGCTTTGGCATTGAACGGCTGGCGATGAAAAAATACGGCATTACCGACATCCGCCTGCTGTTTGAAAACGACCTGCGATTTCTCAATCAATTTTGAGCCGGCCTGCTCTCAGGCGAGCCGGTTTTTTCAGGCCAGGCGGGTTGACAAACGGTCAAAGTGGGTGTATAATTCATTTTATTGGACGGCACGGTGTGCATAAAAAACGAGTAGCTTTAACGGAGCGGATTTATGGATCCTTCAATTTTCAAGGCGTATGATATTCGCGGGCTTTACGGTGAGCAGATTGATGAAGAGGCCGCCTGGAAAATCGGTCACGCCAGCGCGCAGTTCCTGCGATCCCTGCTTCGCGGCTATGATCGCGGTATGGCCAATGCCCAGAGCCTGTGTGTCGGCCATGATATGCGAAAGCACAGCCCCGCGCTGGCCGAGGCCCTGATTCACGGCATGAACGCCGCCGGGGCCAATGTCATCGATATCGGAATGATTGACACGCCGCAGATGTATTTCGCGATCAATCATCTGGGCACGTGCGGCGGTGTTCAGGTAACCGCCAGCCATAATCCGGCCCAGTACAACGGCTTTAAAATCTCCGGCCAGCAGGCCAAGCCCATCGGCGCCGATACGGGCCTCAAGGACATTCGACACATCGCCCTGGCGCTGGTGCATACCAAGGGACGGCAGGACGGGGCGATTGAACACTGCGATCTGATTGCCGAATACAAAAAGCATGTGCTCAAATTTCTCGAGCCGCTGCACAAGCCGCTGAAAATCGTGGTCGATGCCAGTAACGGCATGGCCGGCAAAGTGGTGCCGCTGATCTTCGGCGACCTGAAAAACGTCGAGCTGATCGGCCTGAACCTGGAGCACGACGGCACCTTCAAACACGATCCCAATCCGCTGGTGGAGGCCAACCTGCAGGAACTCAAGGAGACGATCCGCCGGACGAAGGCCGATCTGGGATTCTGTTTTGACGGCGACGCCGACCGGCTGATGCTGGTTGATGAACAGGGCCAGGCCGTTTCCTGCGATCTGATGTGCGCGATGATGGTGCCGTATTTCCTGAGCAAATACCCCGGCTCGGCGATTGTGTATGATCTGCGCAGCAGCCACGTCCTCCAGGAGGAGATCCTCAAGCACGGCGGCACGCCGCGGCGCGAGCGGGTGGGCCATGCCTTCATGAAAAAGACCCTGCGCGACTGCCACGGGATTTTCGGCGGTGAATTGAGCGGGCATTTTTATTTCCGTGACAACTTTTACGCCGATTCGGGGATGATCACCCTGGTGCATATGCTCAACATTCTCGGCGCCTCGGACAAAACCGTCAGCCAGATGGTCGCCCCGCTGAAGCGTTTCAGCAACAGCGGCGAGGTCAACTTTCAGGTCGAGGACAAAGAGGCCGCGATGAAGGAGCTGGCCCGCCGCTACAGCCAGGGACAGGTCGACGACCTGGACGGCATTACCGTGCAGTTCAAGGACTGGTGGTTCAACGTCCGACCCAGCAACACCGAACCGCTGCTGCGGCTCAACGTAGAGGCCAAGGCCCCCGATCTGCTCGACGAGAAATTCGACGAGATCAAAAGCTTTCTCGGCGAGCCGGTGGACCATTAAGCCGTTGGATTGTGCCCGCTGTTTGCCGGGCGGACTGCACAAGCTGCCGAGATGAAATTAAAACGCCGACATAAATACGTCCTGATTGCCCTGGCGGTCTATTGGCCGCTGGTCTTTACCCTGACGCATATCCCCGTGCCCGACATTGCCCGCGAGAGCGGAATGCACAGCACCCATATGCACACAATGGCTTATTTTGTGCTCACGCTGCTTCTCTGGTGGGCGGTCAGTCCCTATCAGCGTGTTCGATGGAAGCAGCGGAAAGTCTGGCAGGTAATGGCGATTATCGCGGTCTATGGGGCATTGGATGAATATCTCCAGGGCTTTGTCGGGCGCACGCCGGCTGTCCGCGACTTTATCGCCAACCTGATCGGCATGGGCGGCGCGATGGTGCTGTTAAGTGTTTTCCGGTTCTGGTCGGCCTTGCTGGCGGCGTCGCTGATTGCGGTGTTTGCCATCTCCAACCTCTCGAATCTGCCGCTGCTTTACCCCGAATACCATTTGAATACGCTTTTCCATTTCAGCGCATACGCGGCCTTAACCCTGATATGGGTGCAGTATACCCAGCGGCATTTGCCTGGTCTGTTTCGGCGGGGGCCGGCCGTCTGGCTGCCGGCGGCGGTGTCCGTGCCGCTGCTGATGCTGGCCGGGGTGCTGGCAACGCGGCCGCTGTTTGACAAAACCATCTGGTGGACGGACGCGGCCACCGCCGTATTCGGCATTACCGCCGCGGCATTGATCAGCGGCCTGACATGTGCAGTGACGCACCACACGAATAGACCCGATAAGCAATAAATCAG
>SKKI01000162.1 GCA_007121565.1 Phycisphaerae bacterium | reverse complement strand
TGTGAAAGACCCACTGCGCGTCGGCCGGAACATGGGCGGTCTCAAGGGCAGCGGCGCACAAGCCGGCTGACAATACCGCCACCATTACTAATACGTACTGTTTCATAATCCTGTCCTTTCCTTTCGAGGTAATGAGGTTATACCCAACATTTCCACAATGTTTGGCTCACCCCTGCATACGCCCGGTGAGGGATGTTTGTTACACTCAAGGAAAGGATTATAGATTATTTTTGCGAATTTTGCCAGGGGGCTACAAGACGGCGTCGGTATTCAATCGTGCGCGGGACGATATTATCCGGCAATTCCGGCAAGGTTTTGGCGACTTCATGGCCGACAAATTGATGAAACGCCCGGGGGCTGGTAATCAATATCTGCCAGTCCATCGGCTCGTATCCGGTGCGCATCTGGTTTTTAAAGTAAGACTTCATCCGATTTTCAACCGTCTTGTCGGCGCTGTCCCAGACATCTTCAAAGGCCCATATCAGGCGGCCGGAGCGGGTATCGATCATTTTGAGGTTCAGCCCTATCTGCAAATGCGGAAAAGACATATACCGCCGAATCGTCCCGAACAGGACCGCATCGGCACCCAGGGCCTGGCGCGCCGCGGCCAGGTCGTCGAGGGTGTGCGCCTCCATATTATCCAGGTTGTGCGCGTTCCAGACCGGGTCGGATCGGCTGATGATCTGCATGCTGAACAGGTTGCGTTTGCCCATCTCATCGACCAGGGTATGGGTGATCGCCTCGGCCAGATCGGCCTGCGGTGTGCGGTTGTCCAACTCGAGCAGGGCCACGCGTCCGACGGTGGTGAAGTTGGCCTGCGGATTGACATAATAATGGTTCGTCCGAGGCGGCTCGGAGACGATGATGTTCCGGCAGCCCGAACAGAATCCCATGATCAGCATAACGGCAGCGAACAGACGAGTCATGGCTCTGGCTTTCTGATTGGGGTAGTTGGCGTTCAATTCGTCTCCGGCAGGCCGACAGGCTCGGCGCCCAGAATCTGCAGGATGCGGCCCAGGGCCTGAAGCTGGGCTTTCTGGGCCTGACGCATTTCGTCGCGAAAGCCCAGGACATCGGCCTTCCACTTGTTCAGTTCCACGTGCATTTCCTGCAGGAAGTCGCCGGCCTCTTTGAGCTCTGTCTGGGTGCGCTGCAGATCGGCCTGCGTGGCCTTGAGCTGCTGTTTCAATTCGGTATTCTCGACAAACAACTGATTTTGTTTGTCGCGCAGCTCGGCGTTCTGCTCAACGACCTCTTTGTATTTATTGGCCCAGGTGACGGCGCTTTGCACGGCGTCATCCTGACGGTCGGTATCGACAAACCGCCGGCCGATGATTTCGGCGTTGGGCTGCGGTGTCGTATTCGGCTGCGCCGCCGCCGGCGCTTGAGAGGACTCATAGATGATCCGTTCTTCGACCACGTTGCACCCGGCCGCCGGTATCAGGGCCATCAGGGCCAGCTTTACTATCGTTTTCATGATTGTCTCTCCGCGGTATTTGTCCGTGTAATCGGCTGTTGATGGTTCATGGCTCAGCGGATGAGCCGCTATGTCTCGCACGTTGCGTAATTGCACCGAATAAAGCTTTTTTGTCCGCAGCCGCAGGTGATCTCAATGATAAGATGATCCTCGTTGCGTTCCAGAATCGTTGCCTGCGGCGATGCGGCGGTCGGGGAAGATGCTCGCGATGCTGCATTCGTCCTGACAGGGGCGGCGCCCGTTGCGGGCGCGATGCGAACACTTCCGCCGACCGCGGTGCCGTCTTTCTTGGCCACCTTGACACATCGTGCTATCATCGGTGCTGAACTCCTCAAACGTTCTTATGCGTGGTAATCAATATGTGACTGCCGGTCGTTGGCCTCCGTTTCACGCTGCTGTTGTTCCTGGCGCAGCGTTTCTTCAAGAGAGGGTTTGGCCGGACGCCGGTTACGATCTTTACGCGACTGGTCTTTTTTTTTCTGTTCGGCCTGACGCGGGCCGATGGAGACGGGCTGGGACACAACCGTCGGCGACTGAACGGGATGTATCGATTTGTTATCGTCCATCAGAGACTCCTTACGGCTTGCGGGTGTGCGTTACGTTCCGATTTACCGGCGTCGTCAGGATGCCACTGCTTCAGTTGTGCCGACAGTTTGAACAGAGCCGCCGCGTGCAGTTGACTGATGCGCGACTCGGTCAGATCCATCACCTCCGAGACCTGCTTCATGGTGAGTTGCCGGTGGTAATACAGCAGGATGATATGCCGCTGTTTTTCCGGCAGTGTTTCGATGGCGCCGGCCAGCGCCTGCTGCAACTCTTCACGCGCCAGGCGATCTTCCGGCAGATGCTCGCCGTCAGCGGCCAGGATGTTCCCCAGGGCGGGGGTCGGGTCGTCGTCGCTGCCGCCGCCGCTGATCGACAGGAAATGGCGTGCGCGGGCGGTTTCATAGACCTGGTAC
The DNA here is from genome assembly GCA_007121565.1 of Phycisphaerae bacterium. Classification (GTDB taxonomy): domain Bacteria; phylum Planctomycetota; class Phycisphaerae; order Sedimentisphaerales; family Anaerohalosphaeraceae; genus T3Sed10-213. The sequence goes on along the minus strand of SKKI01000162.1, from coordinate 4,228 downwards.
AGCTTGTCCAGCGTCAGCCCCAGTGCCTTGGCGATGTACTCATCGGAGGCCGGCGTGCCGTGCTGCTGGAGGTATCGGTCCGCCGCGGCGCTGACCTGGTCCAGCAGCTTCTTGGTCGTCGGCGGGGTGAACGACCAGCCGCGCAACTCGTCGATGACCGCACCGCGAATGCGAATATAGGCGTATGTTTTGAACTCGGCGTCTTTGGACGCATCGTAGTCGCGCGCCGCTTTGACCAGACCGATGGTGCCGGCCGAGACCAGATCGTCCCGGGACAGCGGCGGCCGCAGATAGGCGCCGACCTGCTGAACGATGCGATGTACCAGCGGCAGATACTGAACGATCAGGGCGTCCTGTCGGTGGCGGGACATCTGAGCCCCATAGGCGCGCACCGCCTGTTCGGGCGTCGGCGCAGCGGCCTGGAATTGGCTTGCGGCGCTCCGGGCCGCGGCATTATCAGACAATGCCGCCTGTTCGTCCTGAATGTCCTGAGGTGTTGTCATTGTTCGTTATTGTTATGCGTTGTTTTCGTGCGATGGTCCCGCACGCGATCCTGAGCCATCGCCTGCACCAGAATCCGCATCACGAGGTTTCCGGCGACGCGGGTCGCCAGGTACAGCACCACCGCGCCGACCAGCGCCCGCTGCGTGCAGACGGCCGGTTCGTGGCCGCTGAGCCATCCGGCGGCGGCCATCAGAAAAAACAGCAGCACGGCCAGGCACACGGCGATCTGTCGTATTGGTTTATCCATCGTGCATTCGATCTTGTGTCGTTTAGACGCCCGCCATCTGGACGGCGTCTATGCTGTCTCTTGCGTTCTCAGGCAGCCGGAGCGTCTCAATCGGCTCCAAGGGGCTGCCGGGGACGATCTCGTCGTAGGCTACCACCGGCAGACGCGCCACCGTGCGCTGCAGCATCGTGCGCAGCGGCGCCCGCAGCCGGGCGTCGCACAATACTATCACATGGTCGATTCCCTTTTCCATCGTCGCCTTCCATGCCTGCGCGGCGGCCTGGGCCAACTGGGCGGCGGTATCCGGGCCGACCGACAGGGTAATCGCCTCGCTGGTCTGGTTGACCTGGCCCAGCAGCGAATGCTCCAGACTCGGCTCCAGCGTGATCGCGTAAATCTGACCCGTACTGGCTTTGTGTTGCTCGGAGATGGTACGTGCGACGGCTTTGCGTGCCAGTTCGGTCAGCAGCGCCGCGCTTTTGGTGCGCCCGCCGTGCTCGCCGAGGGCCTCGAGGATCAGCGGCAAATCGCGAATGGAAATCTCTTCGGCCAACAGGTTTTGCAGCACGCGCTGCAGCAGTCCCACCGAGACAACCTCGGGCACCACCTCGCCGACCAGCGACGGCTGGACCTTGCGCAGCCGCTCGAGCAACTGCTGGACGTCTTCACGGGTCAGCAGTTCGTGGGCATGCCGGCCCAGCGTCTCGGACAGGTGCGTCATCAGCACCGATTCCGGGTCGATGACGGTGTAGCCGGAAAGCTCGGCGGTTTCTTTGTCGGCCTCGTTGATCCACAGGGCCGGCAAGCCATAGACCGGCTCCTTGGTGGCGATGCCTTTGACCGGCCGCTGCACCGTGCCCGGGTCCATCGCCAGGTACCGTCCCGGCTCGAGAGTCCCGGAGGCGATGACGTGATCATAGAGGCGGATTTCATAGGCGGTCGGCTCGAGGCTGATGTTGTCGCGCAGCCTCACCAGCGGGATGATAAAGCCGTATTTCTGGGCGAATTTTTTGCGCAGGGCCCCGATGCGGTCAAAGATGCTGCTTTTTTTGCGGGGATCGACCAGGCTGATCAGCCGCACCCCGACCAGAATAGACAGGATGTCGGCCTGCAGCAGCTCTTCGATGGCTTGGCCTTCGTCTTCGGCGTCGGTCGGCTCGGCGGGCGCGTCGGGTTTCTTGTGTGCTGCACGGGCCTGTTTCTGCATCATCCAGGCCAGTGTCCCGCAACCGCCGCCGAGCAGCACAAACGGAAGCTTCGGAAAGCCCGGCACCAGGGCAAAGGCGCCGATGACAAAGGAGGCAATCAGCAGCGGCTGGCTGTGCCGCAGCATCTGCCGGGTCATATCGACGCTGACGGTGTTCTCCGAGCGGATCTTGCTGACCAGAAAGCCGCTGCTGACGGCGATGATGATGGAGGGAATCTGGCTGACCAGCCCGTCGCCGATGGCCAGCACGGCATAGCGGCTCAGCGCATCGCCGATCGACAGACCGTGCGTATAGCCCAGCAGGATGCCTCCGATCAGGTTGACCGCGGTGATGATCAGGCCGGCCTTAGCATCGCCGGAGATGAATTTGCTGGCCCCGTCCATCGCGCCGTAAAACTCGCTTTCTTTAACCACGGCGTCGCGGCGGGCCTTGGCGTCTTTTTCGGTGATCGCCCCGGCGTTCAGGTCGGCGTCGATGGCCATCTGTTTGCCCGGCATCGCGTCCAGGACAAACCGGGCGGCTACCTCGCTGATGCGCCCGGCACCTTTGGTGATGACCACGAACTGGATGACCACCAGGATTACAAACATCACCAGCCCGACAATCAGGTTGCCGCCGGCGACGAAGTTGCCGAACGTGTCGATGATCGTGCCCGCATCGCCGCGCAGCAAGATCAGACGCGTGGAGGCGACATTCAGCGACAGGCGAAACAGCGTCGTAATCAGCAGCAGCGACGGAAAGGTCGACAGCTCCAGCGGCTCGTTGGAGCCGAGCACAATAATCAATACCGCAATCGCCAGCGAAATACTGCACGCCAGCCCGATATCCAGCAGAAACGTCGGCAGCGGGATCAGCAGCGTCGTCAAGACCGCCACCAGCCCGGCGGCGAAGACAATGTTCGTATTGGCGCCGATCCGCAGCTTGCCGCCGTCTGTATTGGGAACTGAATGTTGTGCCGTTGTGTCGGTCATCGGTCCGAGGGGGTGTCGTTAGGCCTTTTTCTCGTCCTGGTTTTGCGTCGGGTCAAGTTGTTTGACCTCGCCGCCCATCACTTCACGGATACGCAGCCCGTAGTGATCGTCCACGACCACCACGTCGCCGGTGGCCAGGCGAATGCCCTGCACGAACAGTTCCGCCGGCTGGCCGACGGCCTGGTCCAGCTCCAGCACAGAGCCCGGGCCAAGCTGCAAAAGCCTGCGAAACGGCACTTCGGTCTTGCCCAGAACCGCCGTAATCGGCATCTGGATATCCAGCAGCACCGAGAGGTTTTCCTGATCGGACGGCCCGGCATCCCGGGCCTCCTGAAACTCGGCCGTATTGACGACGGTCTCGGCGTCCGGCTCGGCCTGTTCGACTGGCTCGACCTGCGACTGTTCTGCTTGTGTTTCTTCGAGTGTTTCTGTTTTAGCCATACCACTATCCTGTCTTTAAAATCAATGTGTTCTGTGCACACGACGGGCTGTTTACATGTCCGGCACTTTCTCATCGGCCATCTGCAGCGCCAAGCGTCCGCGGTGCGCCGCCGGCCAGCCGCAAAAACAGTGCTGTCCGTTGACATGCACGTCCAGCGATTCGGTGATGCTGCGGTCCAGAATGACCACGTCGCCTTCTTCCAGCGATAAGATATCGCGCAGGGCCATCAGCGCCGAGCTGAGCAAGGCCGTCACCTGCATCGGCGCGTCGTGCATCCGTTTGAGGATCCGCGCAGCGTCCTGCGTTGTATCGGCGGACTGTTTGAAAGGCCCTTTGATCCGGGCGATGTCGGCGATGACCTCATCGAGTACGGTCAGCGACAACGTCATCTTCGCCGATTGGCCGGCGGCCTCAAAGCGAAACTCACACATATCCTCAAGGTCGCAAAACCGCACCGGCCAGTCCATATAGACAATCCGGTCGGTCTTTTCAACCGGCGGGCAGCCGTATTCGGCAAATCCGCCGGCCATCGCCTCGGTCAGGGTGACCGCCGCATCCAGCAGGATCGACTCGCCCAGCGAGGTCATTTGCCCGTCCTGGCCGATCTGTGAATCCGGATCCCGCAGCATGCACCCGACCAGCAGCGCCGCGGTGTCAAACGGCAGACGGATAAAGCCCACCTGTCCTTTTCCCGGTTGAGTCACGGGCAGATAATAGGCCTGAGGCTGCTGTTGGATGACCTCACTGTACAGTTGGCCGGCGCAGCGCTCATAAATGCCTTCGGCCCGTACATCAAAGGTCACTGCCGCCAGCGTGTTCAGTGCTTTTTCAAGACACGCGGCCAGCTTGACACCGAACAGCATCAGCGCCTCCCGGC